>NZ_JAKGBH010000035.1:0-45617 GCF_021532515.1 Pseudoalteromonas sp. PAST1
CATAGAAAAGGCGCTCAATGCGAGGCCGAGAAAATGTCTAGGGTTTAGGCAACCAGCGGTAATATTCGATGAATTACGCAAAGCAGCCTAATTTAGCGAGTGGTGCACTTCGGACTTGAATTCGCGGTTTAATGATTGAGGTGGTTTGTTTTTTCACAATGCAGTGAATACAACTAATCTTGGGGAATTATTATATGAAGTTATCTATTTTAGCAATGTCTTCACTTTTTGCTTCGCAAATTGCAATTGCAGACAATTTAATTGCAAACGGCTCATTTGAACTGGATGTCGTAAATTCAACATGGACATTGTTAGATGAAGTTAACGGATGGCAAAGTGAAGGTGCAAGATTTGAAATTCAAACATCGCGTCTAGGTCTTATTTCTGCTCAGCAAGGTAATCAATATGTCGAGCTAGACTCTACTTCTAATTACAGCATCTTTCAAACAGTCGCAACTGAGGCTGGAAAAACTTATGAAGTTTCATTTTACTACTCGCCTCGTATTAACGGTAACAATGATACAAATAAAGTTGATGTGAAGTGGAATGGAACAACAGTACTAAACGTAAATGCGACGCAAAGAGGCTGGCAATCATTTACATTATCTGTAGAAGCAGATTCAAACTCTTCAGAAATTCGTTTTAGCGGCGCAGGTGCGAGTGATAGTCTAGGCGGTTTTATTGATAACGTTGTTGTCACTCAAAAGCAGGCTTGTCATTCTGGTATATTTGGTATTAACAATTTTGGTTCTTCTGAAACGGGTTATGTTTATAAATTTGACCTAGAGACAAATACTTACAGTGTGGTCGCAGGAGCGCAAAATACGGCTTCAAACATTGCAAGTTATGATGGCAAACTTTATTTTATGGAACAACTTGAGTCGGGCACGAAAGCGTCAAAACTTTGGTCGTTAGATTTAGAAACGGGCGCTCAAGTTGCTGAGGCTGATGCTACATCTTGGCCAATTTATCGTTCAGCAGTCACGGCAGACGGACAATCTTTACGTGCGACAAGTAAAACTTATATGTATGACTACAACTTGCAAACTGGAGAAAAAACAGTACTAGGCAAGATGCGCTATTCGGGAGATTCTTTCTCACATGGTGATGTAGCATATTCTGCTGATAATAATGTACTTTACGTATTAACAGGTCAATCACTCTATACCATTGATGATGGTTCGATGGAGTTAACCTTAGTTGGTGAACACGGCATTAATTGGGCTTCAGGATTAGCGATTGCTGATGATGGAACGTTGTATGTTTCAGGAAGAAAAGCAGGCGAAAATGCGAAGATTTACAGTGTTAATCCTCAAACGGCTGACTCTAGTTACGTTATGGATGCACCAGAGCACATTAATGATTTAACTTTCGTAGATAACTACTGCGAATAGGCGGTGTTTATAAAAATAGCCAGTGGTTCTGGCTATTTTATTTAGTCTATTAAATATGGTAAGCAAAATTATTTGATAACTGATAGGTTGCTTTGCTTAAAGTATGGGCTACTTGAGGTTAAGAGCGAAAGATCGGGTATATTGGCCATGATACAAGCAACTAAAATTAGTGTTTAAAAATTTCTACTCAAATTGGGTCACATTGGGTACTACCATAAAACACCTAAAGCTGATAAATTCGTAAGTGATTCAATTAAGGAAAGAATAATAAAAATCATGGTTAAAAAGATACTTAAAGGAATTGGTATAACATTTTTAGTGTTAATTAGCTTATTTGTACTTTTAGCAATTTGGACTGCGAATAAATCCTCTGCTTACAAAGAAACTGCTATTCCTTACCTAAATTCAGCAATTACAGATATCTCTAAATGGGACCCTCAAATTCTCAAAAACTATATGACCCCATCATCAATTGAAAATGCCACAGATGAAGATATTTCTAAAATCATGCGTGCATTCTCAAAGTTGGGCGAATTAAAAGAACTAGGTGAATTTGAATTTATAAATGTTAGCTCTAATGCTGTTACCGGAGGTGGTTCTGGTACTTATGTTACTTATTTAATTCCAGCTTCATATACTAATGGAGACGCACAAATAACCGTCACGTTAAAAGAAGAAGGTGAGTCATTCTCTATTTATAACTTCAATTTAAATTCGATGGCGCTTATTGATTAAGTTTTATCAAAAATAGTGCGCGCAACTGGTTGTATTTAAATAGTTTATTTTCAAAGGAATGTTTATGTCTAAAATTAAAAAAATAGTGATAGCTGTAGTAATTGTGCTAAGCCTTGGCGCAATTGCTAAACAATACAATGAGCACAATCACACAGAGATGGCAATTAAAGAGTGTGGCAATAAAGACAACATCGCTAAAGTCGACTCTAAAGGTTTTGAGTGTAAAGACTAATCGAGATTAGTAAAACAAATAGTACACCTGAAATTATCATACTTGGTTTAAACAGCAACCTAACCACTCAACAGTAAAATAATCATGCAGGGCTTTTAATAACATAAAGGGAAAGAATTGAAAAAAGAACAAAGCAAGGAAAGTGGTATCTTATATGCTGTATTTACAACCGTTTTATTGTACTTCCTTTTTAAAATTACGTTAATTTTTTCTATGCAGTTAAATTGGCATTCAACCTGTCTAAGCTCACTTTGGGATAATGCCAACTCTGTAGTGACACCTTTTTTAGGGTTTTCCATTGTCGCTGTACTAAGTTGTATCTGGTTTTTTTATTGCGCCATAAAATACAAACAAAAAGCAGGTAAAGCGGTATATCTTTTTTTAGGCGTAGGAGCTGTGTTCTATTATTTTTGGTTTAGAGGCTTTTACGGTTTTTGGCAGCTAATGAGCTACGAACAAAAAGAAATAACAGTACAAGAGTTTTATGAAAAAACAGGTGGTACAGATAGACTCACTTCGTTGTTTGGTAACCGCCTAAGGCATCATGAATTGTGTAAGTCACCACATGACTAGATGAATTAAAATGCAGATGAGACGTTTTGTGTGGTACCAATATCGGTCGCTGTAAAAATACACTGCATAGATATTTCGCTCCCATATTCAAGAAAATGAGCGACGAGCGCATTTTCTTTTTCTGAATACCTTTAGGACTAATTTAAAATACGAGTTGCCGATGCCTTACGTTATTTGTTAATAATAGAATTATTAATACATGAGCGTGACATCGGGAGAAAGGTGCGTGTCGCGCGCACTATGAAATTGTTAGTTTTTTAGAGGATTCTATGAGTACGTTTTTCAAATTGAGCATGTTAGGTGTTGTATTTTTTGTATCAGGTTGTGCTAACTTGATTGGATTTACTGGCGCAGATACAGGTAAGCGAGTTGGTGATTGGGTGGAATATAATGTCAATCACCCAGGGCTAACCATCAAAATTATAGAACCCTATAGTGAGGAACTTATGCCTATTTCGACTGAAGGCAAAACGTCACCTTCACCTTTACGGCATACCGTAATATTTGGCACACAATCGAGTCAGCATAAATTGGAAATTGTTGGTCGGTACAGTAAAGAACTTTATTTGGACAATAAATTTTACGGTTCAGTGTGGCTTGGAGATGTCTTAATTCGCGATGGCAGTCTTTCAATTGACGGTAAATTGGTAGCGGCAGTTGAAAACTAACAAGTTAAATCACCGGAAAACCACTCTCTACGCTCGCGTTTTCCGCTGTTTAAAGCGTTATAGCGCAATGGAGAAAAGGAGTGTGCGTTGATTATTGATTTTCCAACAAAAGACGATTTTTTCAATGCAGCTACGGATTATTTAAATTCCTCTTGGGATTCAGTTGTCGAACTCATTAGTGAGTTTGAAAAAATAGTCGACCTAATTGATGATTCAAAACATTCAGTTGAGAGTGAGAGATATTGGGGATCAGCCAAACAAACACTAATTAGTGCTACAGCTCTCGTGCAACAGGCTGTGGAATTCTATATAAAAGGCAGAATTGCTAATGTTTCTCCTTATTTGCTAATTTCTGGTAGCCCTCAATCTTGGCCAAAAGGTTGTAGTAAAAAGGATGTTGAGTTTTCACTGTTTAGAACTCTTGATGCACAAGACTTGCTAAAAGTACATGATACCGTCTGTGGAACAAGATTTACTGATCAATTTGTACAGTGGTATGAAAAACTTCGAGTTATTAGAAATAAGGTCATGCATACGGTAGACAAATCGTTAACTGTAAAGCCTGTGGAAGTTATTGAATTTATATTATTTGCTTATCATTATTTTTCTGATACAGGTAGTTGGTTTGAATCTAGAAAGCAGTATCTCGACAAAACTCCTGTAAATTCAGTCCAAATGTTTGAAGAAGATAATACTGAATCATATACCTTAAACGCATTACTAAACGAATTTAGAACTGTTATGGAAGTATTAACACCAGCAAAAGTTAAGCTTTACTTTAACTACAATAAAACGAAAAGATCACTTCATTGCCCAAGTTGCTACCAAGTCGTTTCGCAAATGGATTTCTGGGATCACGAGTTTATTCATGATTGTGCAAAGACATATCAATTAACCGAATCCGAGGGCTCGTATGAATGCTGCATTTGCAATTACAATTACAATGGAACTCTTTTAAGCAAAATGTGTGAAGAAGAGTGTTGTGAAGAAAGGCTGATTGATAGTAAATCAGGTCTTTGCCTATCATGCTTTTGTGAAAACGCGCTATAAGAAGAGACTTCAAAGGACTTAAAACGTTTGGCTTGCGCTACCCCGACCTCATTTGAGCCAGATATTTTATTGCCGCTTAGCAAAGCGTTACTAAATAAATACACCAACACGCTTTTGTCCAGATATTTATCATGCTCAACGTCTGTTCACACTTAATGATAAACTTAAGACCACGAATGGCAAAAGGCTGTCTCCTCCGTATATTTTAATTCCGTTACATAGAAATTATCAAAATTTAGCCAGATGCTTCTGTAACTAGAATTTCTAACATCGATAAATAATGGCTCTGCATTGGTGTTACTATTTAATCAAAATCTCATCGTGCCTGAGATTCTCATTTTGAATGGCAATCGCCACGCCAAAACTTGCTTTGCTGAATAGACTGGCGTAACTTAATACTGGTACGATGAGTCTATAAGAATAAAAAGGTCAAACGTGACGATTAAACAAGAATCGGTGTTTATTAAACTCGCCGAAAGCCAAACCTTACATTTACGCCGTATCAGTAAGACTGATGCGAAAGGCCCAGCGGTGTTTTTTATGCATGGTGCCGTTGAAAATGGCAAAATTTTTTATACCCACAGCAATAAAGGCTTGGCGCCATTTTTAGCTGAGCATGGCTATGTTTGCTATGTGGCTGATTTACGTGGTCGTGGTGAAAGTAAACCTGCGATTTCAAAGCATGCAAAGTATGGCCAAACCGAGGCTATTTTAGAAGATATCCCCGCATTTCTAGATAAAATTAAACAGCTTGAAGGCGAGCCTGCTCGTTATTGGGTGGCGCACTCGTGGGGTGGGGTTTTAATGAACAGTGTGTTTGCCCGTTTTCCTGAGTTGATTGATGATGTGAAAGCCTGCGGCTATTTTGGTTCTAAACGGTCTTTGTATAACCATCACCCAAGCAAGTATATTCAAGGTAATTTGATTTGGTATGGGTTGGCGCCCTTAGTTGCCCGTAAGCATGGCTTTGTGCCGGCTAAAAAGCTGAAATGGGGTAGTGATGATGAAACCCGTAAGTCACATTATCAAAGTATGCAGTGGGCTAAGCGTAAACCTTGGGTCGATACTGACGATGGCTTTGATTACGCCAACGCATTAGCTGATAAGGCACTGCCGCCCATTATGCATGTGGCGGGTGTTAAAGATAAAGCTCTATGCCAGCCGATTGATATTGAAAAATTTATGGAAGAGTCGGGCATCGGCAAGCAAAGGATGACCATTTATGGCCGTAAGTTTGGCCATAAGGTCGATTATGATCACATTAATATGCTCACTCACCCACAGGCGCGTTTTGATCAGTTTGTTGACTTGTTGAACTGGTTTGAGACTCACGCATAAGTGTGTGCATTGCGCTCTCGTAGCGTTTGTATTTTTCTAATGCTTTATCAGTTAACGGCTGTCTTACAGCCGTTTTGCTGAGCGTTGCCACCGGTTTTTTTGACTTATAAAAATCTAAGAACTGTGTGCTGTACTCGATGTTTAAGAACTTACACAGGGCTGTTAGTGTTTGTTCGCTGTCACTGATAAGTGCTTCATAGCTTAAATCAAAAACCGCCTCTGACATCACATTTTGCCAATGTTCCATTAATTGCTGATACAAATCAAAGTACTGTTTAAACTCTGGGAGTGAACAAAAATAAGGTTCGTTTTCAGCAAAATAGTTGCTAAACACCGACCACGCAATTGCATCATATTCGCGCTGCATATTAATAAACTTGGCGTTAGGAAAGAGTAAGTAAATCAATCCAAGTGACTGATAGTTAGCAGGTAGCTTGTTGATCATAAAAGGGCGCACAACTGGCGCTTGTTTTATTCGTTCAATATAAATATTGCGGGCATTGTTAATCAGCCCTTGATTTAGCTCTGCTAAGCAATCTGGGTAGGGGAGTTGCGTTTGTTGTTCAAGGTATGCAACAACCTGATTACTGATACTGGCATCTTCGCCAAGGCTGGCAAAGTCATCGTGGCTTGCCAGCATTTGTTCTACTAGGGTTGAGCCACTTCTTGGCATGCCAATAATAAAAATGGGAGTAATTGTACCTGTAAATGTTTTGTCTCTGGCATCAATTAGCTCGGCCGTATTTTGCTCTATAATGCGCTGATAAAATGGCTCTAAATCACGGGTTCTAAACTGCGTGAGTTTTGTTTGTAGCTTATTAGCTAGGCTGAAGTAGTTAAAAGCTTGTTCTGTATCATTTAACTGATCATAGCTTTTACCAAGGGCATAATAACACACCATTTTTAAGCGCAAGTTATTGGTCAAAGTTAAAAACTGGTGTAGCTCATTTATGTAATTTTGTTCGTTGTTAAAGCGCCCAAACTGTACTAGTTCAAATAAAATGTACGCCGTCACTGGGTAATTTCCCATACCGAGTGCATGCTTTAAAATACTGTACGCTTTGTCTAACTCACCATAAGTTAAATAATGCTGGGCAAGGTAGTAATGTGGCTCAGGGTTATGGCTGGCAATTGATTTAGCATATTCGAGTACAGTTAAGGCATCTTGCGGTGAATGCACGCCATTAAAAGCATCGGCAAGGGCATGGAGTGGTTCAAGCATGTGCGGTAGTCGTTCACAGGCTCTTTGTAAAAGGTAAACAGCGGCATCATAACGTTCTAAACGCAGTGCAATGCGGCCCAATCCAAATAACGCTTCGCCATTTTCAGGATCTGAATCGAGAATGGTTTTAAAATGAAATTCGGCCTCTTTAAGCTTGTTTTCATTCAGTAGTTGATTCGCTTTTTCTAACAGCATAGGAATGGCGGGTTATTTGTTATTTTTATTTACTATAAAACGAAAAAGGCGAAATGTCTTTCGCCTTGGTTAACTATAAATATCCAGAAAAAATCCGGGGTATCGACTTTCTAGGTTGATTGCTCAACCTAGAAAGCTGTTCTATTTAGAAAGTATAGGTAGCTTTCACGTAATAGAAGCCGCCGTTGATACCATATGGCGACGTTTCGTAGTATTTACCACCCCAGTTATTGTTAGGGATGCCAGTACTATCGAAGAAATCAAGTTTCTCTGCTTCTTGGTCGAATAAGTTTGTCGCACCAACAGAGAAGCTAAGCTCTTCAGTTAGGAAGTAAGTCACTTCTGCATCAATGGTTACTGCAGCATCAGCTGTTTTCGCTGTTGCATCGTAATCTACGTGAACACCTTGGTATTCGCCATAGTAGTTAACACGTGTAAATGCAGAGAAGCTCTCCCATTGTTGTGCCCAGCTAAGTGTTGCACGGTGGTTTGGTAAGTCATTTTCTAAACGGCTTACTTTAAATTCACCAGTAATGTCTGTTGACTTAGTTACTTCAGTGTCGTTCCAGTTGTACGCTAAGCTGAATGTTGAGCTACCGCCTAACAAATCAGTTGAGTAGTTAGCTACTGCATCAATACCTTGCGTTGTTGTATCAAAGTCATTGGTGAAGAAGCTTACTTGCGCTAAGTTTTGTACGTTTGGCACGCCTGCTGCTTCAAGTGTGTCTTTATCTGCTTGACTTAATTCAATTTTATCTGATTGACTGATACGGTCATCAACTTGGATGTTGTAGTAGTCAACTGTGAAGAATAAGTCGCCAAGTGTCCATACTGCACCAAACGTGTAGCTTTGAGACTCTTCAGGTTGTAGCTCTGTACCACCTAATTGCACTGCAATTGGGTTTGTTGGTGGTAAAAGTGCCGAGTCAACAAGTACACCGCTGCTTAGGTTAGTTTGAACGTTACTTACGTTTGCTTGACCAACAGTTGGTGCACGGAAACCAGTACTGATTGAACCACGAATGTTCAAGTCTTCAGTTACGTGGTATTGACCCGTTATCTTGTAGTTAGTTGTTGAACCAAACGTGTCGTAGTCTTCATAGCGTAGCGCTAAGCCCATTAAGAAGTCTTCTGTGAATGGTGCTTCAACATCAACGTATGCAGCATAGTTACGACGAGTGTATTCGCCAGCATCAGATGGTTTGAAACCAGGGAAACCGTTCGAGCCGATACCAAAACCTTGTTCAGTTAGTGGGCCAGCTGTGAAAGACGCTACATCACCAGAAACAACAGTAAAGGTTTCTTCGTGCCATTCAAGGCCACCGGCAACGTTTACATCGTAAGCTAAACCAAAGTCAAAACCTTTTGATAAATCTGCGTTAAAGTTTTTCTCTAACTGTGAGTATTTACCTGGGCTGAAATCGCGCGGGCTTTCTGGGCCTAATGACGCATTGATTGTGTCATAGATGAAGTAACGCGATTCGTTGTAACCAACTGTACCGCTTAAGTCATAGTATGCACCTTCAAGGAAACCAGATGTGATTTCACCTTTAGTACCAATTGTTAATGCAGTATCAGTGATGTTACCACCGAAGTTAGGTGTAAAACCGCCCGGAAGCATTTCGTTAAACGCAAAACAGTCTGGGTTGTTAGCAACTTCATCGATGTATCTTTGGTTATCTAAAACGTTATCATCAATCATGATATCGGTAGGACAGTTACCGCTCATATCGCCAGTTAAATCACCAACAAGCAGTGTTTCACCGCCGTCATTTGAGTAAACACCTGGGCGAGTGTGTGGGTTACGATAGTAGAAACCACCACGTACATCACGCTCAGAGTAGTTACCAAACATGTAGAATTCAGATGAATTACTTAACTCAAGACCGATGTTACCAAAGATAGTAATATCATCATCAACTTCTGGTGCACCCCAAACTTGTGCTAACGAAGATACTTCAGGCACACCTGCGGCATCTAGTGCGGCTGCATCAGGGCGTTGTACTGAGCGGCTAGTCGCATCAGCTGTTTTATATTGGAAGCTTAAGTTAGCAAAACCACTATCGGTAAATGGTAGACCCACGTTACCAGAAATTTGCGTTGTATCTCCATCGCCTTCGTAGTATTCACCTTGACGTATTTCGAATGAGCCGCCTTCAGAGGCATCTTTTAATACAAAGTTCATTACACCCGCGATTGCATCAGAACCATACTGTGCAGCAGCACCATCACGAAGTACTTCTACTTGCTTTAAGGCAATACTTGGAATAACAGAGATATCGGCACCTTGAGCACCATCATTAATACCACCGCCTAAGAAAGCGATAACAGATGCACGGTGACGGCGTTTACCATTAACAAGTACTAAAGTACTGTCAGAAGGAAGGCCACGTAAGTTAGCTGGGCGAACAAGTGACGCAGCATCACTAATTGGGTTTTGGTGAACGTTAAAAGAAGGAACGGAGCCTTTTAAAAGCTCAAGCATATCGGTGTTACCACCTTTATCTAGCTCTTCACCACCAATGATATCAATGGGTACTGGTGAATCACCGATTGAACGTGGTGCTGAACGAGTACCCACCACGGCAATTTTCTCTACATTTTTGTTAACTTTCGTCTCTTCAGCTGCTTGCTCTGCAGCAACAACCGAACCCGACACAAACAGGCCTGCTGTTGTTGTCGCTAAAGCAAATTTAATTGCTTGTTGTAGCGCATTATTTTTGAATTTCATTCCGACTTCCCCAGTTAGAATAGTTATGATTATGTCACCAAATAAAGTATTAGAACTTGGTGTAAATCTCTTATACATCCTGTAAATAATTTTTGCAAATTGTTAATTTTATGTTGTTTTGTGGGTGTTTCTTTGTTTTTTGTCGTTCTTTTGTGGATTATCTTATTGAAAGTAAAGAGGATAATTTATTCTCGATATTGGATTTTAGCGTAAGAAAATATATAAATTATGCAAAAATAATTAGATAGAAGGCTTTTTTGGATGGTTTTTGAACGGTTTTTGATTTGGAACGGTCTATTAAGCTTGTTGCAAATTATTGCTTAACCGCCATTGTTGCAGTTTTTCTCGGTATTCATCCCATACACATGGGCAACAGCTACCACCTCCACAACACTCATCTGAAGCTGGTTTTTTGGGTTTTGGCTCAGCTTGTTGTTTAGGTTGGTTCATTTTTAATACTGAAAAATAGTTACGAATAGAGTATTAAGGATAAAGTAAAATCTAATATAAGTAAATTATGCTTTGTGAACGTCGCATGCTGTGTGAAAATAACTAAATGCGATTATATAAAGTTATTCATCGAGCCCCATTTCGAGTGGCTAAAATTACCAAAAAGCGTCAAACATTACGTTTTAAGCGCGCTATGGTAGCACTCAAAATCGCACTTGCCCAAGAAAAGCAAGAAACAAAAGAAATGCTTCATATCTATAGACGATACACCCAAGGCCAAGCTACTAAAGAAGAGTTACATACTGCTAATGAGCAGTTTTTAGATATCTTAAAAGGGCTTGGTTTAGGTGTGTTTGCAGTTTTACCCTTTGCACCTATTACCATTCCTTTGGTTGTAAAGCTGGGGCAATGGGTTGGTGTCGATGTGCTACCTAGTTCATTCAATATTAATAAGTCAATTAAAGAGCTGGATCAACAAGTAGCAAAAGAAGAAAAAGAGAAACAAAACAAAGACTGATTAGGTTTTTTATCTGATTTTGCCTATACCTTTTGTATCAAGATATTGGTATGCTTAAATACCTTTTCTTTATATCGAGTCGTTTAATGAGTTCATTAATTCGCCATTCTTCTTCGGGAATTCCCCTGTCATTTATTGCTAAAGCTGACCTATCAACGTGGTTAACCGAGCAGCCGCAAGCCTTACAAAATTGGCTAACAAATTGTGATTTTAAAAACAAAGGCATGGCCTTAGTTGCTAATAATGAAACCGGCTCACTTGAGCATGTTTATTGTCTGGTAAATGATTTACAAGACTTTTGGTTAGCAGGTGACTTATCAACAAAACTGCCTGCAGGTTGTTACCAAATACAAGGTGATGAAAAGTTTGTAGAGCAAGTAACACTGGGCTTTGTGTTAGGCGGTTACGAGTTTAGTGAATATAAAGAAAAACCTTCGCCACGCGCTACCCTTGCCATTAAAGACGAATCGTTAGTAAAGCGTTTATCGCAGTATGCAAGTGCAATTAATTTAGTGCGTGATTTAGTGAATACGCCTGCTGCGGATATGATGCCGCAGCATTTATCACAAGTAATGGCTGATTTAGCTGATACCTTTGATGGTGAGTTCTGTGAGTGGGTGGGTGATGAATTATTAGAGCAAAACTACCCAACGATTCATATGGTTGGTCGTGCGTCTGAGAATAAACCTCGCTTACTTGATTTACGTTGGGGCGCAAAAGATGCACCGCAAATTACCTTAGTCGGTAAAGGCGTGTGTTTTGATTCTGGCGGTTTAGATTTAAAACCAAGTTCAGGTATGCGCAACATGAAAAAAGACATGGGCGGTGCAGCACATGTTATTGGCCTTGCGCAGTTAATTATGGCTGCCAACTTACCAATTCGCTTACGTGTTCTGGTACCTGCGGTTGAAAATGCGGTTTCTCGAAATGCATTTAGACCGGGTGATGTGATCAAAACTCGCAAAGGGATCACAGTAGAAATTGATAACACGGACGCTGAGGGCCGTTTAGTGCTGTGTGATGCACTTGCTGAAGCACAAAATGATAACCCCGATCTTATCGTTGATTTTGCAACCCTTACAGGTGCTTGCCGTGTTGCGCTCGGTACAGAATTACCTGGCTTTTTCGCAAATAACCGTGAAGTGGCTAATAAACTGATGGATGCAGGCGAAAGCTGTCATGATCCTGTTTGGCAACTGCCATTATTTGATCAATACAGAGCATTATTAAAAAGTGACGTAGCAGATATTGCTAATTGTGCTTCCACTCCATTTGGTGGTGCGATCACCGCGGCACTTTACTTAAAAGAGTTTATTGAACCAAGTACGCCATGGGTTCACTTTGATGTGATGGCCTGGAACTTACGTGCATTACCGGGTCGTCCTGCAGGCGGTGAGGCACTGGGTATTCGTGCTGTGTTCAACTACCTACAAGATCGCTTCCAATAAATTAAAGTTGGTAAAGCTCTAACGGTAAATCATCGGGATCGGCAAAAAACGTAAATTGCTTCCCGGTGATTTCATCCACTCTTATTTCTTCAACCGAAATGCCTTGTTGTTCTAAATAATGCTTAGATTTTGCAATATCGGCGACTTTAAACGCCAAATGGCGTAGCCCTTGTGCTTCTGGATAGCTTGGTCTCGGTGGCGCTTCAGGAAACGAAAAAAGCTCTATTTGGCTGCCATCAGGAAGTGCTAAATCTAATTTATACGAGTCACGTTCAGCGCGGTATTGTTCGTGAATGATTGGCAGCTTTAATATTTCATTATAAAAATGCTTTGATTTTTCATAGTTGCTACAGATGATTGCAGCATGATGTATGCCTAATAGTTCCATAAATTAATCCTTTTATGCCCATAAAAAAACGCGGACTCAGCCGCGCTTCTCTATAAATGATAGGGGGATTACTCTGCCGCTTTACATGCTGCAACAGCCGGTGCAACCAGTTCAAGACCTGTTTTATCACACTCAGGTAGAGCTGCATCAGAAACCGAGATAGGTGTTACACGCTCGCCCCATTTAATGTAACTCGCCGCCCAAGTTAAACCAGCACCAAAGGCTGCTGACATAATGTTTGAGTTAGGTTTGATAAGCCCTTGCTCAACCGCTTCACAAATGGCGATCGCAATTGTTGCAGCAGAGGTATTACCGTAATCGGCAATGTTCACCATGACTTTTTCGTCAGCTACTTTCAAACGTTGCTGAATAGCTTGGATAATACGTAAATTGGCTTGGTGAGGAACTAATACGTCAATGTCATCAAGCTCTAACTGCGCTTGGTTCAGAACGTCGTCACAAGCTTCGCTCATCCCTTTAACAGCACGTTTGAAGATTTCGCGACCTTCGAATAATAAGTTAGAAGGGCCAATTGGCTCGTACTTATTTAAATCGCTACCGAAGTTTTCGATATGCAGAATGTCGCGATCTTCACTGTCGCAACCTGTTTTAGTGGCAAGTAAACCTGATGGTGTGTCTGAGGCTTCTAATACCACGGCACCAGCACCATCACCGAATAATACCGCACTGTCGCGACGTGCCCAGTTTATGTACCACGTCATACGTTCAGCGGCAATAACGACTGCTTTTTTGATCATACCAGCACGAATTTGTGCCGTTGCTGCTTGTAATGCATATAAAAAGCCTGAACATGCAGCGTTTGTGTCCATTGCTGCAGCGCCAACCGCGCCAATGTTTTTTTGCACTAAAGAGGCCGTATTTGCCACCATAGTTGATGGTGTACAAGTCGCAAGAAGTACAAGATCAATGTCTTTACCATCAACACCAGCACAAGCAAGCGCTTGTTTTGCGGCAACGGTCGCTAAATCGGCAGTAGAAACATGGCTGACACGGCGAGATTTGATGCCTGTACGTGTTGTGATCCATTCGTCATTGGTATCAACAATATTGCTAATTTCATCATTGCTGATGCTTGCTGGTGGTATACATTTACCCCAGCCAGTAATTTGGGCATAAGACATAATGTGTTCTCTTTATGTGGTCAGACTTGTTAAATTTTCCCGAAGTTATATCAAAATTCACTTGTTAACACTAGTTCATTGCCGCGCTATGTCGTAAATAATGGCATTTACTCAGTATTTAAGTTAAACCTAGTATAAAAAAGAGGCGATTATGAAAAAAATAAATCTAAAAATAAGCACATTATCGGTACTATCTTTGTTATCTACGTTTGTGGTTAATGCACAAACCACCCTTATTCATGCAGGAAAGGTACTTGTTGGCACTGAACAGAGTGTTAAAGAGCAGCAAACATTGGTTATTGAAGGTAATAAAATTGCTGCAATAAAAGCAGGCTACTTAACAACACAGCAGTTAGACCTCAATGATGCAGATGTTATTGATTTAAAAAATCAGATGGTCTTGCCGGGTCTAATTGATATGCACGTTCATGTTACCTTTGAGCGAGATGCAACGCGTAACCCACATCAATGGGTCACTGAATACGAAGCAGATTATGCACTACGTTCTTTAAAATACTTAAAACGCACGGTTAATGCGGGTTTTACCTCTGTGCGCGACCTAGGTAGCAGCTATCAAGTTATCTTCCCATTAAAACGAGCGGTTGAGCGTGGCGACATTGTTGGCCCGCGCATTTTTGCAGCAGGTGATATGATCACACCGACCGGCGGCCACGCTGACATGCATGGCTATCGCCGTGATATTACCAAAGCGACAGAAGGAGGTGGCTTAGGTGTGTGTGATGGTGCTGACGATTGTACTCGTGCGGTACGCGATGTAATTAAAAGTGGTGCCGATGTGATCAAAATTACGGCAACAGGGGGTGTTTTAAGTAATACAGCGGCCGGGGTTAATCAGCAATTTACTGATGAAGAGCTCAGTGCCATTGTTAACACTGCTCATCATTTAGGCCGAAAAGTCACCGCTCATGCTCATGGCACAGAAGGTATAAAAGCAGCTCTCAGAGCGGGTGTTGATTCAATCGAACATGGCTCTTTTTTAGATAAAGACACAGTTAAATTATTTAAAAAGCAAGACGCGTATTTAGTTCCAACCTTACTCGCTGGCGCGACAGTAAAAGAAGAAGTGCTAAATAACCCTAATATGCCAAAAGCTATTGCTGAGAAGGTTGAATTTGTGGCGCCAAAAATGGAAGAGTCGTTTAAATTAGCATTAAAAAACAAGGTTAAAATAGCCTTTGGTACAGATTCAGGCGTATCTAAGCATGGTGACAATGCTAAAGAGTTCGAGTTATTAGTTAAATATGGCATGACACCAAAACAAGCAATTAAATCAGCCACCGTTGAAGCTGCTAAACTATTAGGTCAAAGTGATAACCTCGGTGACTTGAGTGTTGGTAAACAAGCAGATATTATCAGCGTTAATATGAATGTGCTTGATAACATTAATGAACTTAGTCAGGTTCAGTTTGTTATGAAGGGCGGTAAAGTGCTCAAACAGTAAGGGTTACTATGGGCGGTAAAATTAAAGAGACGTTATTTAATCATTTAATTGATGCTGAGCGGCAGCTACTTGAGCCAGAAGTTCGGCAATCTGCTGAAGCGCTTGATGCATTACTTGATGATGATTTTATTGAAATAGCTGCTGATGGTACGTCTTTTAATAAGTTCCAAGTGTTAACCCGTCTGCCAACTGAGGTAGTACCGCAGTTTTATAATCAACACTTTAAAGGTCGAATGCTCAGTGATGATATTGCACAGCTGAGCTATCAAGCAGCCTTTAGACGTTCTGCGCGGTCAGAGTTTAATTACTCCATTCGTATGTCACTGTGGCGTTTTAATGGTAAACAATGGCAAATGGTGTTTCATCAAGGAACGCCTTGTG
The DNA here is from genome assembly GCF_021532515.1 of Pseudoalteromonas sp. PAST1. Classification (NCBI taxonomy): domain Bacteria; kingdom Pseudomonadati; phylum Pseudomonadota; class Gammaproteobacteria; order Alteromonadales; family Pseudoalteromonadaceae; genus Pseudoalteromonas; species Pseudoalteromonas sp. PAST1. The sequence goes on from NZ_JAKGBH010000035.1 coordinate 15,927, forward strand.
CTGTTTTTACAATTTCAATGGACGATGATTAAGTTTTAAAGAGTCCGTTATGCAAACCGATCCGGCGATTAGTCGCCTACTAATTTTAAGAAGCGCCGCAATCGCCGTACAATTTGTCGCTGTTATTGCGGTGTACTTTCTATTTGAATACCAAATCCCCTTACTGCCTTTACTTGCTGTTATTTGTGTTGAAGCAATCTTTCAGCTGTTAAGTATATTCGCTTATAGAAAAGTAACCAAAGCCAGACCAGCCGCTGTACTGATGCAGCTGACAGCCGATTTACTGTTTTTAACGATTTTGCTGTCATTAAGTGGCGGGGCTACCAATGCATTTGTGTCGTTATTACTGTTACCGATAATGATCGCTGCGGTCTCTGTTAATGCGAAAGGGCTTGCTTATACCGCAGTGCTGGCAATCGCCGCTTATAGCTTTTTACTGATAAATATGCCTGAGCACACCATGCACCAAATGCAGATGACGCATCATTTTATTGGTATGTGGATTAACTTTGTTATTAGCGCCATTGTTATTGCTTTTGTTATTGGTACATTAAACAGTACATTGAGAGCAAGAGAAGCCACCATTGCACGAACTCGTGAGCAACAATTAAGGCATGAGCAATTATTAACGCTTGATGGCGCTGCTGCACAAGTAACGCACCAACTTGCAACGCCTATCGCAAACTTACAGCTGTTATTTGAAGAACTGAAAGAACAACAAGCTGATGACCCCATTGTACAAGAAATGGCTAAGCCATTAGCCCAGTGTAAAGAACAGCTTGCTCATTTTAGGTCGCTTTCAAATGCCTTAAGGACCGGTCAAACACGGCAAGTGATCAGCGCTGAAACACTACAAAGCACCATTCAAGATGCGATGACACTGCATTTTCCAGAGCAAAACTTACAGTGGCTAAATAACGCCCCTGATTGTTCGATTTTAAGTGATGCCATGCTGTTACCGGCTATTTTAAACTTGCTGCAAAACGCCGTATCGGCGAATAACCATAATCAGCAATACTGCGTAGAAGCTAAGTGGCACATAGATCAGCAAACAGTTTCATTGTCGTTACGTGATTTCGGTCAAGGTTTTAGCGAACAACAAATGGCATCATTAGGTGGCCAACTCATGCCAAGTAACAATGGTATGGGGATGGCAGTTATGCTTTCGAATGTGACTTTAGAGCGCTTAAATGGCTCATTAACACTAAGCAATCACCCACAGCAAGGTGCAATTGCGATGGTTAGTTTAAAAATTGTATGAAACTTTTAATTATTGAAGACGATGAAAATCTTGCCAGCACACTGGCAAGGCGTTTTACAAAACAAGGCTTCACATGTTCACTTGCTCATAACGCTGAGCAAGCTTTACAGCATATAACCACTTTTGAGGCGAGCCATTTTCTGGTGGATTTAAAACTCGGGGATGATAACGGCCTTGCGCTAATTAAACCCTTAAGAGAACAATTTCCTTCAGCTCGTATTGTGTTACTCACTGGGTTTGCCAGTATTGCCAGTGCAGTCGAAGCCATACGATTAGGTGCTGACGACTATTTACCAAAACCTGTCGATTTTAATTCACTTTTAAAAACAATCTTGGGAGACGCCGAGGTAAACCTATCACTTGAAGAATCAAAGCCAAACAAAATTATGTCGCCAGAGCGCCTTGAGTGGGAGCATATCCAACATGTTTTGCACAGTAACGATGGTAATATTTCCGAAACTGCGCGCCAACTGAATATGCACAGAAGAACATTGCAGCGTAAATTACAGAAAAAACCAGTTAAGCAGTAAAGTGATTATTAACGTAAGTAAAATAATTAGAAGGCGTAAATCAGTACAGGATTGAATTCTAAATAGGTACAAAATTACGTGTTTTAAATTTGCTGCATCGCTGATCCTTAACTAAAGTCATGTTAAACCTAATCGTTGTATGAGTCTGGTGTATGCATTTTTATCAACTTAACTTTTTCGCAATTTTTTTTGCAGGTCTTGCTTCATTCTTATTGGGAATTGTCTGGTATTCACCTTGGTTATTTAAGCGTATTTGGATGGAGAGCTGTGGTCTAACTGAGTTAGATTTGCAACAAATTAATCCATTTAAAGTTTTTGGTAGCAGTTTAATATTATGCTGTTTGATCTCATTTAGCTTTTCATTATTTGTTGGGCCCAATGTTGCTGTTGGGGTGGCTGTTGGTACAGGTTTTATAATTGGTTTATGTTGGGTAAGCCTTGCTATAGGCATAGGCTACATATTCGAGCAGCGGCCGTTAAAACTGTTTTTGGTAAATTCAGGTTATGCTATTTTACAATTTTCATTAATTGGCTTGGTTTTGGGTCTCTGGTCATAGCGTGATAGCATGCACTTTTTGAAATAATAAATGGATTAATGGCAAAACCAAATAAAAAAGGGCCAACTAAAACGGTCGATATTTTTTGTTCACAATGTAAAACGCAGTTATTTAAATACCGTAAAGGTGGAAAAGGCGCGTTGGTTAAATGCTTTGTTGAACGGATTAGCCAAGATTTTACCAATGACACCGGTATTTGCCCTGACTGCCAACGCCCATTTGCCCGCCAGACCATGATCCGTGGTACTCCAGCTTTAAAAATAATCGGTGGTAAGGTGACACATAAATAGAATTAGAATACGGACATTTATCCTCGTTTCTTACTCATGCTCTGATACTATTGACCGGTTTGCTGTTTCAATGAATGAAAACAACCCTCCCCATGGATTGGGCCAGTTGTATGGGTATAAACATATGAACAAAATGGACTCACGCACGTGATAGCACTTTTATTTGATATTATTGGCATGACAGGCACATTCTTAGTGGTTGGTGCTTTCTTTTTACTACAACTGAATAAAGCATCGCCAACCGGCCTTGTGTATAACATGATGAACTTAACGGGCGCAATTCTGTTACTGATCAGTCTTTGTTATAACTTTAACCTTGCTAGTTTTGTTATTGAGATTTTCTGGATAGCGGCGTCACTTATTGGATTATATAAGTACATCAAAGCAAAGCGTACTGGAAATGTTGAAACAGCTTAATTAAGCTTGGCTCATTAAAACAGACGTTTTTAGAAACCCATTTACAGTTGAAAATGGGTTTTTTTGTCGCTATTTAAGAAAACTTTATAAACTAAAATTATAAAAACATTGCAAGCTTACCAATCTTTTGTATTAATAGTGTAAACATGGTGTTGCTTTTGCAACACGGGCTATAAGTACAGGTATCGCTTACCGTGGATCTTTTCAGATGTTCAGCACTTTTTACTATTGCAGTTGCCTCAACCTCGCCAGTGGTTGCAAACGCGGCTGAAGAGCAAGACTTATTCTCTTTAAGTTTTGAAGACTTACTTAATGTTCAAGTCGATATAGCAAGTAAAACCAACGAAACTTTGTCATCAGTCCCTTCTACAATAAGTGTTTTTAGTCGTAAGCAAATTCAAGCATTAGGGGTTGATAACGCCTACGAAGTGATGAATTTTGTGCCTGGTATGCAATCAACTCGAGGTGATTGGGTAGGGGCGGTGCCTAAAGATCATGCTCGGGGCGTTTATCTAGATAGCGGTAATGTTTTGGTGATGATAAATGGTGAGCGAGTTAATGAATCATCATTTGGTAAGGCTTCTGTTTATTTGCCTTACATACCTGTGGAAGTTATCGAAAAAATAGAGTTTATTCGCGGTCCAGGCTCGGCTCTGTATGGCAGTAATGCGTTTTTAGGGGTGATGAATATTGTTACCTCTAAAGAGCGAAATACACTGCAACTTGTGCTTGGCAATAATGGTCGCTACGGGGCAACAGGGCAGTTCAATACCTCTTTAAGTGATGATACATCACTCTTTGCGAGTTTTTCGTATGATCAAAAAGACGGCGAAAGCTACCCGCAAGGAGTAAAAGATCCTCTTGAGGCGCTTTACCTAGAAGCAGGTGTTGATTACAAAAAGCTGCAATTACGTGCTCGTTACAACGAAACCTCTCTTGATGAATTTTTAAACCTCGCTGGATATTCTAAGCAAAACCAACATAACAGTGATAACACCTTTGTGGGAATTAAATACAACTGGATCAATAACGATAAGTTAAAGCTAGATTCTAGTTACTCATTCACAAAGCATAATATTTCAAGTGCAGGGTTAATCGCTACATTTGACGATATTCCAGACTTTCTCGTTGGCCCTGCGTGGCAAACAACTGACAGTAAATTCGAAACTGAGTTAAGTTATCAATTCGATAACCAATGGCAGCTTGCTGCGGGAATTGAATACTCAGAAGCTAAGCAAACTGAAGCAGGAGTCCGCACGTCTTATTATGATTTCGATTCAGAGCAAATAATTATCGACCCTGCCTTTGAACAGCAAGGGATCGTGTCTGTGATGGACTTTCCTGAGTTTTCGTCACTTAAGTTTACATTCGAAACCTTGAGTGCTTATGGACAGCTAAAAATACCATCCTCAGATGCACTTACTTTATTTATTGGTGCACGCTATGACGATGTGAAGGACATCGACAGTAAACTTTCTCCACGTCTTGCGGGTGTCTATAAAATAAATTCAGAGCATACTGTTAAGCTGCAATATGGTGAATCGTTTAGAACACCGGTTACCAATGAGCTTTTTTCAAATGATGATGTGACAATAGGTAACCCATCGCTTCGCTCTGAGTCGATAAAAACCACTGAACTTGTTTGGCATTATAAAACCTCAGAGTTACAAGCTAATGCAGTGCTTTTTTATAATGAACTTAATGATTTTATAAATATTGAGCCAACATTATCAGATGATGCATTGTTTACCTTTACAAACTCATTCAACACTCAAAACAGTGGTATCGAGCTTGATAGCACTTGGCAATCAAGTAAAGACTTTTCGATTACAGGCACTTATACGCAATACTTTGAAGATCCAATCAATGCGAGCTTTAAGCGCTTTGCAAGCATAATCAGTAGTTATAACTTATCTGATTCATGGCAGGTGAGCTTAAACTTATTGTGGCGCGATACAGTTGAAGTAAGCTCAGAGACAGGTGCTCACTTTAAACAATCTGCTTACAGCTTATTGGGTGGCAGTTTAAAATGGCAGTTAAACAACAACAGCCAACTAATGCTAAAAGCAGAAAATTTGTTAGGAAAAAAATACAACGCATTTGATCCTCGCATTGACAATGGCGCAGTCGCTGGTACAACTGAGGAATTATCGTTACACTACCAATTCAATTTCTAGTAGTCCTGTTCGTAAGGTTTGAATGTCGTCATTAAGTAAAAAATTTATTGCAGCAGGTGTATTGCTAATAATGCTGTTAATATTAGTTTTTTATCTCGGTAGAAGCCATGATTACGAACAAGCTCAGCATCAAAGTCAAACACAAGCTACTCAGCTAAGCCATTATATCGCAAGTGAATTAGCACGATTTAAAACCATACCTAGCTTAGTAAGTGCCAATGATTTGGTAAAATCATTTATTGTCGAAAAAGGTGCTGGTGGAGATGCGGTCAATGATTATCTTGAAGATATTCAACGAGCGAGTGGGGCTTCAGATGTTTACGTAATGGATTTGTCAGGCACTGTTTTAGCAAGTAGTAACTGGCAAGTTGACTATACTTTCTTAGGAAGTAATTTTGCTTTTCGGCCGTATTTTTATTTAGCCAAACAAGGTGAAAAAGTTGCTTATTTTGCTTTGGGTATGCGCTCTAGTGAGCGAGGCTTTTATTTTTCTGAGCCGTTATTTTATCAAGGCGAGGTGGTTGCGGTAGTGGCACTAAAAGTTAATGCCAAAAAATTTGAACAAGACCGCCAGCTACTCAATGCATCAGACACTTCACATTTCTACATTGCTCTTGAAGACAACGTTATTGTTATGTCTGATGTAGCTGATTGGCGTTTAAAGTCACTTAAGCCCCTTGATAATGAACAAATGGCTGCATTAGTTAAATCGCGCCGATATCTGTCACATAAACCCACTTTACTGCCCTATACCCATAAACCTCTAAATGAACAAACCATACTTCAAAAAGTTTTATTAAACGGTAAGCAATCGCGCTTTATTAGTGCTGTTGAAAGCATTGATATCATTAACGCCAAAGCGAGTGTGTTGGTGGATGTGACGAATGTCGAGCTTGCACAAATCCCTAGGCTTCTTTGGTTTAGTGTGTTTTATGCTATTGCGGTAGTACTTATTCATACGGCAATGGTACGTTTTGCTGGTTATAAAAAGCTATTGTTTTCTAGGCACAGTCTTGAGCAAGAGGTTATAGAACGTACTCAGGCTCTCGAAAAGGCTCAAAAAGCGCTGATCCAAACAGCTAAACTTGCAACTATTGGTCAGTTAAGTGCAGGCATTAACCATGAAATCAATCAGCCATTAAGTGCCATGAATACCTACTTAGTGAGTGCAAAAAGGTTACTTATCAAAGGAAATATTGAGCAAGCCAGCGAAAATTTAGTTTTGGTGCAGTCGTTAATAGAGCGTGTACACAAAATTGTTGCACAGCTAAAGCATTTTAGTAAACCGGCACAAACTCAACTGAGACAGCAAAGCTTAGCGAGTATGTTAAAAAATGCCTTAATGATTGCAAGCGCACAGTTAAAGCAAGATGATATCGAAGTTAAAGCCGCAGATATTGATGCAAACATAACAGTATGGGTCGACAGCGTTAAGTTTGAGCAAGTCTTGGTTAACGTGATCACTAATGCCAGCCAAGCAATGAGTGAATCTGACAAACGCGAACTGAGCTTTGAGCTTGAACTGTTTGACGACCGAGTAAAGCTATCAATTCTCGATACTGGCCCGGGTATTGATCAACATGCATTAGGTAATATTTTTGAGCCATTTTATAGCACTAAAACCAGCAATGGTTTAGGCCTGGGCTTGTCTATTTCAAGGCAAATAATCGACTCATTTAATGGCCGCCTAACGGCCCATAACCGCCCTAAGGGCGGAGCACAATTTATTATAACTTTACAAACTAACAAGGAAACATCATGAGTGAAGTTGCAGCGACCTGTGATCAGGTAATCGTTATCGATGACGAAGCGGTGATCCGTGATTCATTGAAGCAGCTCCTTGAGATTGAAGGTTATCAAGTTCAGTGTTTTAGTGAGCCTACAGCGGCACTTTCAAAATTAAGTCGTCGCTTCGAAGGTATTGTACTAAGCGACATAAACATGCCAAAAATGGATGGCTTGGCATTTTTAGAGCAAGTTAAAGCCTTTGATAGCGAGCTACCGGTTATTTTTCTTACCGGCTTTGCTGATGTATCTGTGGCCGTTAAAGCCATGCAGCTTGGTGCTTATGATCTATTTGAAAAGCCACTAACTGAGCAGTTATTAGATTGTATTGCTCGTGCTTCAGAAAAACGTGCGTTAGTAATGGAAAACCGCGCCTTAAAAATTGCTGTTGAAAAAACGTCTGCGCCCGGTGTGCGTATTTTGGGTGAAACCGAACAAATGCAACAAATGATGCATTTACTTAATGCGGTAATCGATACGCCAGCAGATGTGCTAATAGAAGGTGAAACTGGTACAGGTAAAGAGTTAGTTGCTCGCTATTTACACGATCAAAGTAATCGTTCAGCGGCTAATTTTGTTGCTATAAACTGCGGCGCAATACCTGAGCAACTTATTGAAAGTGAGCTTTTTGGTGCAGCCAGTGGTGCATACACAGGGGCGACACAATCTCGCCAAGGTAAGTTTGAATTTGCCAAAGGCGGCACTGTCTTTTTAGATGAAATAGAGTCTACGCCTGCGAGTTTACAAGTAAAGTTGTTGAGGGTGCTTGAAGAGCGCAAAGTAACCCCTGTAGGCGATAACCACGCCATTGATTTAGATGTACGTATAGTTGCTGCTACCAAAGTAGACTTAATGACACTAGTCGAAGCAGGGGAGTTTAGAGCCGATTTATATTACCGCCTAAATTTAGTAAAAGTGAGTATTCCGGCATTACGTGATAGAAAAGCTGATATTCCACTGCTTTTTAAACACTTCAGCTCGATAGCGGCGACACGTTTTCATAAGCCGCCTGCGCCATTGAGTAGTGAAGCTAAACAACGACTCCTTGCGTATGATTGGCCGGGAAATGTGCGAGAGCTTAGAAATCAGGCTGAACGTGCGGTATTGCTAGGTTCTGATCTGGCTTTTGCTTCTTACAGCGACACAAATAATCAAAATGAACTTGCTCAAGATCTAAGTCTTGCGGAGAAGATTAGCTTCTATGAGCAGTCACTCATCGAAGAAGCGCTAGAGCGAAACAACGGCAGCATAAAAGACACCATGGTCACATTACAAATTGCCCGTAAAACCCTTTACGACAAGATGACCAAATACGGTATTAATCGCGAAATGTTTAAAGACTAAGCAACTCTCTCACATTAAACTCTTCACAATGGGTGGAACAGGTGACAGCATATTTTTAAAAATGTGTGGATATCCACCCATAAAAAATAGCCTCTTTTACGTCAATAAAGTTAATTTACTGTTATTTAACAGCTTTTTTAAAATTAACTAAGTTGGCAACCAACTTGCCTTACTAGTTAGGAACAACAATTTGAACCTAATAAGGGGCGCATAATGACAACAATATTCACTCATACAAAAACACGCGTAACAGCGGCTGTGATTTTAGCGAGCACAGCTGGCTCAGCAATGGCAGCAGACTACGCGGTATACGGTAAAGCAGAAGTTCAAATAGCAAACACAGATACAGGCGTTATGCGCTATGTTGATGAAGGTACGCAAATCGAAGCACCTTTTTCTCGTATTGGTATTAAAGGTAGTCACAAACTAACTGAGTCACTTAAAGCGGTATTTAAATACGAAGTGCAAGTAAAAGGCTTTGAGCATGATGATACAAATGAGCCATTTTCAGCTCGTAATACTTACTTAGGCCTTGCAGGCGATTTTGGTGAAGTGGTTGTCGGTCGTAACGACACGCGTTTTAAATACTCAGAAGGTAAAGTAGACGGTTTTAACGAAACCCAAGCAGATATTGCACAGCTGATCCCTGGTCAAGACCGTATCGGCGATACCATTACCTACAGCTCAAAAACATACGGTGGCGTATCACTTGCACTAACTTATGCTCCAAAAGATGACAGCAGCAACGATGAAGATGGTTTTGCGGCAACGGTTATTTATGGTGACCGTGCATTAAAATCTAAAGACTACTATGTCGCTATCAGCCATGTTGATGCACTTAACAAGTTGACGGCAAGCCGTGTTGTTGCCGCATGGAAACTTGAAAACCTACAGTTAGCGGGTTTATTCCAGCGCAGTGAATCTACCGACGGTACGAAAGAAGGCAATGGCTATGCACTTAGTGCAAGCTATGCAATCGATAAATGGGTACCTAAACTGCAATATGTTAAAGACGACTCAAAGATTCGCCATGCTGAAGAAGGTAAACAATGGACAGCAGGTGTTGACTATGTGTTCGATAAACAAACCACTGCTTACTTATTCTATACTGATTTAGATTTAGAACTTGAATCAGATAACAGCGTTGCACTTGGCCTTAAATACAAGTTCTAAGGAGTCGGTATGTCATTAGTAAATCAAACAAAAGATGGCTCACAGCCACGCCCATTAATGAGCACAGTGATGTTACTGCTAGGCCCATTAGTGATGTTATTAACTTGCTTAATTGATCCACCAGCGGGTATGAGTGTATCTGCATTACGTACTGCAGGCCTTGCATTTTGGATGGCTTCTTGGTGGGTAAGCGAAGTTGTGCCAATTCCTGCTACGTCTTTATTGCCACTGGTTATATCACCTCTTGCTGGCATTGCAGCAATCAAAGGGGTCGCGTCACCTTATGCACACCCTTTGATCTTTTTATTCTTAGGCGGCTTTTTGATCTCAATCGCGATGGAGCGTTGGGGTTTACACAAGCGTATTGCACTTAATACCATGCTTCGTGCTGGTACTAAGCCAAGCCTACAAATTTTAGCCATGATGTTAGTAACGGCATTTTTATCAATGTGGATGTCAAATACAGCGACTGCTGTGATGATGTTACCGATTGCAATGTCGATTACTATGTTAGTTAAACAGTCTAACCCAGATAATGACCAATTTGGTAAAGCATTGTTATTATCAATTGCCTATGGTGCTAGCATCGGTGGTATCGCAACCTTAATCGGTACGCCGCCAAACGCATTAATGGCTGCATACCTATCAGATAGCTACAAGATTGATATTGGCTTTGCTGAGTGGATGAAAGTAGGTGTACCACTTGCGACAGTTATGCTTATTTTATGCTGGGTGTGGTTAACTAAGTTTGCTTATAAAGTTGATACACAATGTGCAAAAAGTGCAAGCAAAGACACTAAATCTTTATTCTTGTCACAGTTACAAGAGTTAGGAGCTATGCAGCGCGCTGAAAAAGGCGTAGCTGTTGTATTTGCTTTAGCTGCAGTATGCTGGATTTTTAGACCTATGATTGCTGATTTCTCTGGCCTTAAAATTTCTGATACCGGCGTAGCGATTGCTGCAGCATTGATGTTATTTGTGTTACCAGCAAATAAAGGCGATGGTGAGCGAATCCTTGATTGGGAAAGTGCAGCTAAAGTGCCGTGGGGCGTGTTGCTACTATTCGGTGGCGGTTTAACACTAGCTGCACAAATCAAGTCGTCTGGCCTTGCTGAATATATTGCCCATATGATCGAGGGCGCAAGTGCTATTCCGTTAGTTTTAAGTGTTTTAGCGGTAACGGCTCTTATTACATTCTTAACAGAAATAACCAGTAACACAGCCACAGCTGCAGGTTTCTTACCACTATTAGGCCCGGTTGCTGAGTCAGTATTTGGTACACCGCTTGTGTGGGTCATTCCTGCTGCAATTGCATGTAGCTGTGCGTTTATGATGCCAGTCGCGACACCACCAAACGCGATTGTGTTTGGATCAGGGCAAATTCAAATGCGCGATATGATCCGTTCTGGGTTCGCACTTAACTTAATAGCTATTGCCATGATCACCTTAGTTACAATGACTGTAGCAGCGAGTGTATTTGCTTTTTAAATGTAAAAATTAATGAATACAGAACAATAGTTTCAACTCTTACCAACCACTCACAGCGCTCTTTATGGGCGCTGTTTTTATTTGCTCTCGATTTTATTCATCGTTATAGTTGTTTAAACCTTTTTGATGAGTACTCGTTTTGGTCGAACTAGATTCACAATTACAAGAACAATATTATCAGCTGAACGATGCATTTTTAGCTGAACCTTACTTACCAATAGATATTAGAATAAAGCTTCTAAAACGCGTCAAAGTTGCGCTTATTGAGAACGAGCAGGCTTTAGTGAATGCTTCAAGTAAAGATTTTGGATACCGTACAGCCTTTGATACTGTACTAGGCGATATTTTCCCAACAGTCAAAACAATCAGTGATGTGATTAAGCGTTTGCCAAAGTGGGCAAAAAATGAATCTCGTGGTGTTGGACTTAGTTTATGGCCTTCGTCTGCACATATTAGTTATCAGCCGAAAGGGGTTGTAGGCATCATTGCCCCATGGAATTATCCAATTCAACTTGCGTTAGTTCCTGCCATAACCGCATTAGCCGCAGGCAATCGCGTAATGCTAAAGTTAAGCGAATATACACCTCACACTAACGCAGTTATAAAAACGATTTTGGCTGATGAATTGAAAGAGCATTGTATCGTGATTGAAGGCGAAGCAGAACTTGCTGCAAAATTTTGCCAACTTCCTTTTGCTCATATGCTGTTTACTGGTTCAACCGCTGTCGGCCGTAAAGTAATGCAAAGTGCTAGTAAAAACCTTACCCCAGTGACGTTAGAGCTAGGTGGTAAATCGCCAGTAATTGTTCTTGATGATGCAAATATCAAAGAAGCAGCGAAAACAATTTTATTTGGTAAATTGAACAATGCAGGGCAAATTTGTGTTGCTCCTGATTACGTATTTGTTCCAAAGCGGCTTGAGCATCAGTTGGTAATGCAGCTTTGTGATATTTACCGAAAACATTTTAAACAAGGTGTTGAAGGTAAAAACCTGACTTCAATTATCTCCGAGAGTCAATACCAGCGATTAGCTGCTTATTTAGTTGACGCAAAAGACAAAGGCGCGCAAGTATTTGAGCCGATAGAAGGTCATCAAGTTGATGAACTAAAACACCGTATGGGCTTGCACATTTTAACGCAAGTGAATGATGATATGCGCGTCATGCAAGACGAGATCTTTGGCCCCTTACTGCCCATTATCGGTTATGAGTCATTGCAGCAGGTGATTGATACGATCAATGGTGACTCATTACCTCTTGCTTTGTATATTTTGGGGCACGATAAAGAGAAAATCAGTAAAATAAGCACATCAATCAGAAGCGGTACATTAGCAATTAATGATGTATTGATGCAGGTAACAGCAGATCAGCTACCGTTTGGTGGTATTGGTGAGTCAGGGATGGGGCACTATCATGGCATTGAAGGTTTTAAAACCTTTAGCCATGCACGAAATACCTTGGTATCCGGTAAGTTTAACCCTCGCACTAGTTTATTGCTAAAACAAAATAAGTTGCTGATCAAACTATTAAAATGGCTGTACTTGCGCCCTTAAGCGCAAGTACGAAGTTTATTTATAGACGCCCGTCAGGTGCGTATAAACCAGCCTGTATTTTTGCATAAATGGCATCTGCTTTTTCTTTAGCAGCTTCAATTTCTGCAGGCATCATACTTCGCTCATCAAGCTTACGGCTATGGCTTGCATCCATGTTGCCGTTGTATTCAGCAATGGTATTCCAAATGTATGATTTTTCGAGATTCTTAGGAACTCCTAACCCTTCGTAATACATTAAAGCCATGTTGAATTGCGCAAGAGTAAAGTTATTTGCAGCCGCCTTTTGGTACCAACTAAGCGCGGTACGGTAATCTTGAATTACCCCTTCGCCATTGGCATACATAACCCCCAAATTAAACTGTGCCGCTGGATGGTTTTTTTGTGACGCCATTTCATACAATGAAATGGCTTTTTCTTTATCAAGTTTGACACCTTTACCTTCTTGATAAAGTACACCCAATGCGAACATTGAATCAGCATGCACTTTTTTTACTGCTTTTTCGTACAACTCTGCTGCTTTACGATAGTCTCGTTGCACACCAAAGCCACCTTCGTACATTTTAGCAAGCTCATACATTGCAGGGGCATAACCTCTGTCTGCAAGGTAATTAAATTCATGAAGCGCTTCTTCAAAACGGCCTTCATTTGCCGCTAATTGGGCATCTTCAAGACTGGCATTTGCTAAAGGTGACAAGATTAACGTGCTAGCGAGCAATAGTGATTTAAAATTAGGCTTGATCATAGTCTGCCTCCAAATGTGTGTTAGGTATCAATAACAAAGCATTCAGCTATTGATAAAATGCCTTGCCAAACAGCCTCAGAGCAAAACATCACTTTTAGTTTAGCCCCAACAGCTGCAAATGCCCAATTTATAGACAGCGGCAAGCTTTGCAATTAACAAGTAGGCTTAAGATACAGATTTTCCAGAAAAATTAAAGAAATAAAAAAAGCCCTTAGCGGGCTTTTTCGTGTCATATCTACCGTCACCGATATGAGCAATGTAGCAAGTAAAGTGTAACGTTTTATGTCTATGTTTGGGTCGAGGAAACAGATGACAATCAAGAGTTACATCTTGAACTAACTTGGTAAAACAGCATCAAAACCTTTAACAGTATGATGTTGCTGTGAGAATAGTCTAGCGAACCAAGTTGTTGATAACGATTATTACTTAGGTTTAACCGTTCGTCAATACTCAAATGATAATTAATTTCATTTAATTTGGTTGCTGCATTTTTGTTCTTAGTGGTAAGTTTACTTTGTTTTGAAATAGGATTTGAAAAAACTACAATGAAAAAGCTATCAAAGTATCTAATAGTATTTAGTTTATTGTTTACAGCAACAGGGTGTTCTCCGAGCTTCACTTACAATAATTTAGGTTGGTTATCAGGGTTTTGGATTGATGATTATGTTGACCTTAACAGTGACCAGGCTGATAAATTTGAGCATATTGTCAAAGCCAGCCGAGATTGGCATCGAGAAACACAACTCCCCTTATATAAACGCGACCTTGAAAATTTAAAGACCATGTTAGATAAGCAAGTTGACCATAACGAGCTTAAAGCACACTTTGTACAAGCGAAGCAGCACTGGCAAACATTGATTAATAAAATTGAGCCTGAACTTATCGCTTTAGCGAATTCACTTTCTTATAAGCAGCGCGTAGAGTTTGTTGCTGCACTGCAAGAAAACATTAACGACGAGTACAAAGAGCACGAAGAAAAATCACCTGAGCAACATAAAAAAGAACGTTTAGAAGAAAACCTTGAAAATTATAAAGAGTGGTTCGGTAGCAGACTCACTGCGCAGCAAAAAACACTCATAGAGAGCTCATCAAATTCTCGAGTCGGTACATTTTTAATGTGGATGCAGTACAAACAAAAGCGTTTAGATGCATTAAAAACGTTATTTATGCAAAAGCAAAAACCAACAGACTTTGATAGCCAGTTGACAGTCATCATTAATAATCGCTTGGCTTTTATGAGCGATGAGTTAATTGCAGCCGATGATAAAAATCTCGATAACTACGTTAATTTATTAGTGGAACTAAAACCTACATTAACCGATAAACAGCGTCGTAACGTTCGCGATGAGTTTGATGAGTTAATCGAAGAGGTAAGTGACTTGATTGATGATTAATGGGCTAGGTGTATTTGCACGTGATATGAAATTGATGGCAGCTAGCAGCTTATGTTTTTAAAATAAAAGTTAGAAAGTATCAGTTTTTCAAGATTTTATGTTAATAAACGTAATTTAATGAGGGTTCGCTTAATAATTTGTTCCTAATTTTTTAATTTGGAGTTAAAATCTAGTCACTAGAATAATAACGAGAAACTGAATGGATATTGGTGCGCTAAGAGGCACTCAAGCTTTACGTAATAACGTTCTTAAATGGATGGGCTTTTGTCTAGGTGTTTTAGCGGGCGTGTTCGCGGTTTTTAATCTATTTATAAATGACTTTGTTGTTCTAGGTGCGTTAGAAGTCGTTTTTGCTTCGTTTTGTTTTTATATCTTTTTCTATACCCGAAAACGTAATGCTCAGCTCTGGCAATCACTTACTCTGTGTTTGTTTTTAAGTTTACTCATTACATTAGGTACTTACTTAAGCAGTATAAAGAGTTTACTTTTTATCTGGACATGTTCATTGCCTGTATTGTTCTATCTATTACTTGGTAAGCAATATGGGCAAGTGTTGTCTTTGATGGTTGCACTATTACAAGCACTGATTTTATTTAGTAAATCAAGTCTTGAACCTCTCAATAGTGTTAATTTTTTACTCAATTTTTCATTTACATATATCTGTATTTGGGCAGTATCTCACACCTTTGAAAATAGTCGTGCTGAATATGGACAGCGACTTGAAAACTTAGCCTTGCTCGACCCTTTGACTGGCGCGGGGAACCGCTTGGCAATGACCCATTATTTTGAAGTTGAATTAAAAAACAAAAATGGCTTGTTTATCTTAATGCTCGACCTTGATTATTTTAAGAATATTAATGATCAGTATGGCCATGATGTTGGCGATCGCATTTTGATTGAAGTAACCAGTTTCTTTAGGCAACGCATTAGTAAAGGCTATGTATTTCGTATTGGCGGTGAGGAGTTTGCTATCTTCTTACCCAGTAGTGACCCAAGAAGTGCTTATGAATTCGCAGATATGCTGCGCGAGCACTTATCAACCACTATCCACAATATTGATGAGCAAGTAATTAATCTGACCATTAGTATTGGTGTTGCTTGCTACATGCCAAATCAAACCCTGAAAAACTTTATTAAACGTGCTGACGATGCGCTATACCAAGCAAAGCAGCAAGGACGAAATAAAGTTGTAACAGCTTATGAGTTGAGCCAAGAGTCAATTGAGCATAATAAAGCGAGTTAGCGTTTATAAATTTAGCTTTTGTACATGGTGTCGAAATCAGGGATGTTTGCCTCCCAAATAGGAATATCTTTGCCTATGTATTCACGCATAGCATCAAAGAATAAACGCGTTCTTACTGGTAAGTCTCTGTGTGGGTAAACTGCATACACCGCGCTGTAATCGAGTAATTCCATATCGGTTAAAATGGGCACCAGATCGCCACGCTTAACTTCATCGTCAAGAATAAATGCCGGCGCCAAAACATACGCATTGCCTGAAATAGCTTTCATTAAAAGTACTTCTGCATCGTTCGCACGAAAGACGCTTTTAATATTTTGCTCAATAATATCGCCATCGGCATTACGATAACGAATTCCACTGATGCGTTTACTTGGGCTTGAATAGCTAGCGGCAGGTAGTTCTTTTAAATCCTCAACCTGTTTTGGCATACCGTAAGTTTCAATAAATTCCGGTGATGCCAACAGCAACATACGGTTGCGGGCAATTTTACGGGCAATAAATGACGAGTCTTTTGGTTCGCCAACACGAAACGCTAAATCATAGCCTTCTGATACTAAATCAATCAGCCTGTCGTCTAAACGAAGTTCCACCTCAACTTGCGGAAAGCGTTTTTGAAAGTCGTTAATGACTGGTTGAATATAGCGTTTACCAATAATACTTGATGAGGTAATTTTTAACGTACCACGGGGTTCTTGGTGGTAATTTTCAGCAAGTCTGACGGTATCTGATAACAAATCTCTCAGTTCAGCTGCTTTTTTTACCATTTCAGCACCAGCGGCAGTCAACGAAAAAGAACGTGTAGTACGATTTAGTAAACGCACACCTAATTCATCTTCGAGGCGGTTAATTTGTTTTGAAATAACTGAGCGATCTATATTTCTAGATTCGGCGGCTTTGGCAAATGAGCCTCGTTCAATTACTTCAAGCAACATTAATAAGCGGCTGGTGGTATCCATAGCAGTTCCTTAAATTCTATTGGTGCAATTCTGGCATTAATGAATTTAAAAATCTATCATTTTTATCCACTAATTAGTTGCGTAACATTGTCTCCTATCTAAATACAGGAGAGTCGTTATGAACAAATCTATTCTTGCAGTGGCTGTGACCATTGCGAGCTTAACGTTGGCAGGATGTGGTAGCGAAGCTAGCCAATCAGCGCAACAGCAACAATTACAACCTATCGATGTAGCGCAAGTACTTGTAAAGCCAGTACAAAATTGGCACACCTACACAACGCGTTTAGAGGCACCGCAAGAGGTTGCACTTATGCCGCGTGTTTCAGGTGTGATCGATAAAATTAACTTTAAAGAAGGTGACAGTGTTAAAGAAGGTGACTTGCTTTTCACCCTTGATGCACGCCCTTTTGCAGCAGTAGTAGATAGCTTAAAAGCGCAGATAGAGAGCGCCAAGGCCGCATTAGAGCAGGCTAAAAGTGAAGCAAAACGTGCAGAGCGCTTAACTGAGCGTAAAGCAATTTCAACGGAGCAAGCGGAGTCTCGTAAATCAACGCTAAGACAACGCGAAGCGCAATTGCTAGCGCTACAGGCTGAACTTACGGCCGCAGAGCTTGATTTAGAATTTACTCAAGTGCGTTCACCCATTGATGGCGTTGTATCGCGTGCGAATATTACCAAAGGTAATAACGTGCTTGCTGGTCAAAGCGTGTTAACAAGCAT
The DNA here is from genome assembly GCF_021532515.1 of Pseudoalteromonas sp. PAST1. Classification (NCBI taxonomy): domain Bacteria; kingdom Pseudomonadati; phylum Pseudomonadota; class Gammaproteobacteria; order Alteromonadales; family Pseudoalteromonadaceae; genus Pseudoalteromonas; species Pseudoalteromonas sp. PAST1. The sequence goes on from NZ_JAKGBH010000035.1 coordinate 33,556, forward strand.
TGTTTCAAACCAGCAAATGTATGCTTATTTTGATATTGATGAGCGTACATGGAATCAGTCTTTTACTGATGTGACAGCGCAAAGTGAACAAGCGGTTGTGATGCAAAAAGTGGGTCAAACCAGCTTTAACTACAATGGCAAAATCAACTTCATTGATAACCAAATTAATGAAACTACCGGCACTCTTCGTGTACGTGCGGTGTTCGAAAACGATGAACAACAATTACGTGCGGGCTCATTTGCACGTATTAAGCTTGCTGCCAATAAAGTAAGTGAAAAAGTCATTGTGCCTGAGCGTGCAATTGGGACTGATTTAAAGAATCGCTTTGTACTCACTGTGGGTGAAGGCAATGTTCTTGAATACAAGCTAGTAACGGTGGGTGAGCGTTACGGCAGTTTACGTGCGATTACATCAGGACTAAACGAAAACGATGTGATTGCTGTGAATGGCCCGGCGCGTGTTGGCCCTGGTATGCCAATTTCACCAAACACAGTCACAATCAATAGCGACGGAATTGCATTTACTCTTTCAAATAATCACTCAGATTTGGTTGCTAAACAGTAGGTCAAAATGAAATTTTCACACTTTTTTATCCAGCGACCCATCTTCGCAGCGATGCTGTCGCTTATATTTCTCATTGCAGGGGCAATTTCGCTATTTCAATTGCCAGTGAGTGAGTACCCTGAGGTTGTACCGCCAACGGTTGTAGTTACAGCAAATTACCCGGGTGCTAACCCAACGGTGATTGCCGAAACAGTGGCAACGCCACTTGAGCAAGAAATCAATGGTACAGAAAACATGTTGTATATGTTTTCACAAGCAACCAGTGATGGCCGCATGACTTTAACAGTTACTTTTGCATTAGGTACTGATTTAGACCGTGCACAAGTTCAAGTGCAAAACCGTGTTAACAGTGCGCTACCACGCTTACCACAAGAAGTTCAGCGTTTAGGTGTTGTAGCCGAAAAATCATCACCTGATTTAACCATGGTGGTGCATTTGTATTCACCTGAAAAAACGCATGATACAACTTACTTAGCGAACTATGCTGATTTGTATATCAAAGACCAAATTGCTCGCTTAGGCGGCGTGGGTGATGTGCAAATGTTTGGTGGGGGTCAATATTCAATGCGTGTTTGGCTTAACCCTGATGCACTCTCTGCTCGCGATTTAACAGCAATGGACGTAGTAAATGCATTACGCGCTCAGAACCAACAGGTTGCTGCGGGTAGTTTAGGTGCGCAACCTACCTCGAAAAGTAATCAATTTCAAATTCTGATGAATGTAAAAGGGCGCTTAAGCTCACAAGAAGAATTTGAAAATGTGATCATCAAAGTAGGTGAGCAAGGTCAGCTTACACGCCTAAGTGATGTAGCACGCCTTGAATTAGGCCAAAACACCTATGCATTAAGAGCGATGTTAGATGGTCAACCTGCACTTGCAATGCCGATTTTCCAGCGCCCAGGTTCAAATGCGATTGAGCTTTCTGATCAAGTGCGTGAAACCATGAAAGTATTATCAAAAGACTTTCCGGCAGGTGTTGAATACGACATTGTTTATGACCCAACTGTATTCGTACGCGGTTCAATTGATGCTGTTATTAAAACGCTACTAGAAGCAATCGCATTAGTTGTAATCGTTGTTGTGGTGTTCTTACAAACTTGGCGTGCATCAGTAATCCCACTGATTGCAGTACCGGTATCTTTAATTGGTACGTTTGCGGTTATGCAATGGTTGGGGGTTTCGATTAATACCTTATCGCTATTTGGTTTGGTTCTTGCCATTGGTATTGTTGTTGATGATGCCATTGTTGTGGTTGAGAACGTAGAGCGTAATATCGAGCAGGGTTTATCACCACTTGAAGCAACCCGTGTTGCAATGACAGAAGTAACAGGGCCAATTATCGCCATTGCACTTGTATTGTGTGCGGTATTTATTCCAACGGCATTTATTACGGGTTTATCTGGTCAATTTTATAAGCAATTTGCTTTAACCATTACTATTTCGACGGTTATCTCTGCGTTTAACTCGTTAACACTATCGCCTGCGTTATCGGCGTTACTATTAAAAGGTCATGATGCAAAACCAGATCGTTTAACTAAACTATTAAACCGTGTATTTGGTAACTGGTTATTTAAACCTTTTAACCGCTTATTTGATAAAGGCGCCAATGGCTACGAAAAGCTGGTACAAAAGCTAATTCGTATGAGTGTGATTGTATTAGTTGCTTATGTTGCACTTGTTGGTGGCACAGTAAAATTGTTTGACGCAGTACCAGGTGGTTTTATCCCACAGCAAGATAAGCAATATTTAGTGGCTGTTGCACAGTTGCCTGATGCGGCAAGTTTAGACAGAACTCAAGAAGTCGTGCAAGAAATGGAAAAAATTGCATTACAAGTACCGGGTGTTGCAAACACAGTATCGTTTCCTGGTTTATCGGTGAATGGTTTTACAAATAGCCCTAATAGCGGCATTGTATTTACACCGCTTGCCCCTTTTGAGGAGCGTCAAGATCCGAGCATGTCGGCAATGGCGATTGCGGCTCAGTTAAATCAAAAGTTTGCTAGTATTGATGAAGCATTTGTTGCGGTATTCCCGCCACCGCCAATTCAAGGTTTAGGTACAACGGGCGGCTTTAAACTGCAAATTGAAGACCGTGCAAACAAAGGCTTTGAAGCACTCTTTAACAGTTTACAAGCAACCATTGCGAAAGCGCAGCAAGACCCTGCATTAATGGGGCTTTATTCAAGCTTTAGAATTCAAGTACCGCAAATGGATATCGACATTGACCGTGAGCAAGCGCTTATCCAAGGTATTCCACTTGATGAAGTATTCAATGCATTACAAGTGTACTTAGGTTCTGTGTATGTGAATGACTTTAACTTGTTTGGTCGTACTTACCAGGTTAATGCGCAAGCTGATGCTGATTACCGCCAAGATCCTGAGCAAATCTTGAATCTTAAAGTACGTAACCGCATGGGTGAAATGGTGCCATTAGGCTCTGTATTAACGGTCACACCAACAACAGGCCCTGATCGTGTAATGCACTACAATGGTTACCCTACAGCTGAATTAAATGGTAGCCCAGCACCAGGTTATAGCTCTGATCAAGCGCAACATGCGATTGAAGCAATCCTTGCCGATACATTACCAAATGGTATTGAGTTTGAGTGGACAGAAGTAACTTATCAGCAAATATTAGCGGGTAATACCATGGTGTATGTTTTCCCACTTGTTGTATTGCTTGTTTTTATGGTACTTGCAGCGCAATACGAGAGCTTAAGATTACCACTGGCTATTATTCTGATTGTACCTATGACGATTTTCTCGGCACTGTTAGGTGTGTGGTTTGTTGGTGATGACAACAACATTTTCACGCAAATCGCATTAATCGTACTGGTTGCACTGGCAAGTAAAAATGCCATCTTGATGGTTGAATTTGCACGAGATCAGCATAAAACGGGGTTGTCTCATCTTGAAGCTATCATCAAAGCGTGTCGCTTACGACTTCGCCCAATTTTAATGACGTCAATTGCCTTTACGGCAGGCGTTGTACCTCTTGTTTTAGCCACAGGTGCAGGTGCAGAGATGCGTCATGCCATGGGTAACGCGGTGTTTTCAGGTATGATTGGTGTAACCGTGTTCGGCTTATTGTTCACCCCGGTGTTTTATATGTTAGTCACTAAAAAATCGCAGAAGGAGCAACATGATGCATAAGCCTCTTCATGCAATCTTTAAACACGGCAAACTAGTTAGTGCAATGCTGTTAGCTGGAGCACTGGCTGGCTGCGCACAAAGCGTCGATATGCAAGAGCAACAAGTGAGCCTGACAAAATTTGTTAGCGATACACAAATTGGTGAACAAAACGAAGGTGCGAGCGAAAATAATTGGTGGCGCCGTTTAGATTCGCCGCAGTTAAACAATTTAGTAACTGATGCATTAGCAATGAATCACGACTTAAAAACCAGTCAACTTCAGCTTGATGCAGCCATTGCCCGTTTAGGTGCAGCCCGCGCGGATTATTATCAGCAGGGCAGCCTAAGCGTAGGCGCAGAGCGCAGCAGTTTAGATGGTGTTATTACGCGCCAATCAAACGCAGGTGTTAATGTTAATTGGCAACTTGATTTGTTTGGTCGTATTACCGCACTTGTCGATGCTGCTAATGCGGGCGCGCTAAACCAAGCAGAGCAGTTAAGAGCATTGCAGGTTGAAGTGGTCTCAGCCGTGGTGCAAGGCTATGTAAGCTATCAAGGTAATGTGCAAAAGCAAGCTATCATTGAAATGCAAATCGAGGCGCTCGAGCAAAGTATTGATGTGCTCAAAGCGCGAGTAGAAGAGGGGGTTGCAAATGAGCTTGATCTTAACCGTACTCTTGCGCAGTTAAAGCAGCAACAAGCGCTTATTCCTGAGTTTAGTTATTTGCAATATCGTGACCTCGCAACCCTTGCGGTACTAACCGGGCGACTTGCAAGCGACATAACCTTGATAGAAGAGCCTGAGTTACTCAGCCAAGAATTTAGCGTGTCGTTTAATAAAGCCAGTGAAGCAATGGCACTCAGACCAGATATCACCAGTGCTTTGTATCAGTTTAGTCAGGCTTATTCGCTAAGTGTTGCCGCCTCAAAAGCATTACTGCCAGATATTAGTCTGGCCGGGTTTGCAGGTGTGGTGAGCTTAACCAGCAATGGCTTAGAAGATACCGTGCAACAATGGCAAGTAACGCCAAAAGTTGAATGGTCATTACTCAGCTATCCTGCATTATTAGCGCAGCGTGATGCACAGCAGTTTTTAAGTGAAGCCGCTTACAGTGACTATCAAAGTAAAGTATTAAAAGCCATTAGCGATAGTGAACTTACTTTACAAAGGCTAGTCAAACAGCAGCAACAGTTAAGTTATGCTGATCAGCGTTTTAATTATGCGAATAAAGCATTTGGTCAAGCTCAAGCAATGTATCAAGAAGGACAAATTCCTTACTTAGAGTTGTTAGATGCGAGACAGGATGTTTTAATAGCGCAAGAGAACGCTGTTGATTCAACAATTGCTTCATTACAGGCCAAAGTAAGTGCTTATCAAGCGTTTAATGGTCGCTGGAGCTTTGAACTAAACAACCTTTAACCCAGAGTATTCAATGTCACATATTCAACAAACTACAGATCTTCCGTCAACAATGCGCGCGCTCGCACTGCTTGAGCCAAATGACGCGATTGCGTTATCTGAGCTCTCTGTGCCAGTACCGAGCCCTGAAGGCAATGAGCTCTTGATTAAAGTTGAATATGTGGGCTTAAATCATGGTGATGCCAACTTTGCAAAACAAGGTTTTTGTAAATGGCATTACCCGCATGTATTAGGCCATGATGCAGTTGGGGTGGTTGTTCAGGCAAATAAAGGTGTATTCCCTGGTGTTGGCGCGCGTGTTGTATGGCACGCCAGTCTTGGTGACCAAGGTGTGTTATCTGAATACACAACGGTACCAAACTATGCAGTATCGGTTGTGCCAGATAACGTTTCACCTGCAGACGCTGCAACCTTACCTTGTTCAGGTATGACGGCATTAATTGCTCTTGATAAGTTGCAGCTAAGCGAAGGGGATTCACTGTTTATTGATGCAGGTGCAGGCGGCGTTGGCCAATTCGCTATTCAATTTGCCAAGCAACGTGGTGCAACCGTGTTTACCACTGCCAGCAAACACAATCATAAGTTACTTAAGCAATTAGGTGCTGATGTTGTATTTGATTACAAAGACCCAAAACTTGAAGATAAAATTCGCCGTGAATTAGGCCCGCAAGGTTTTGATGCGGTGCTTGATTGTATTGGTGGCGATACCACTATTCGTAACGTTGAGCTAATGCGCTTTTGTGGCCGTATTGCTTGTTTAAATGAATTACCTAAATTTGAACAAGAACTAATGTTTAGACGCGCACCAAATATTGGCATTGTATCGTTAGGCGGAGCGTGGCTTGCAAATAGCTTATGTGCGCAGCAAAAGCTAAGCTTTATGGGTAACTTATTACTCGATAATGCAGCCCGTGGCGAGATAAAACTGCCACAAATTCATGCCGTTGATTTTACCGCAGAAGCTGTTTCAGCAGCTTTTAATAAACAACTTGCTGGTGGTTTTACCGGAAAACAAGTTGTGCAGGTAAGCGGTTAATCTTGCAAACTCACTGCCCAATCATACTGTTTGATGGTCAGTGCAATCTGTGCCATTTTTGTGTGCAGTTCATTCTTCGCTTTGATAAGCAAATAACCTTTAAGTTATGCCCAATGCAAAGCGATAAAGGTGAGCGTTTATTAAAGGCTTATAAAGTTAAAGATCCACTTTCCTCCATGTTAGTAATTGATAAAAACCAGCTATATAAACAAAGTGACGCTGTGTTATTTATCGCGACACAATTAGGTTTTCCTTTCTCTTTGGCTAAGGTGTTTAAGCTACTGCCAAAAGGTTATCGCGATCGTATATATGATTGGGTTGGTCGTAATCGTTATCGGTTTTTTGGCAAGCAAACACAGTGTAAGTTACTGACCGAAGAACAAAAGCAGCACTTTTTATAAACATTTTAAGTAAAGCTTGCTATTCTCATTATTGGGAACAAATAACAATAATAAGAATATGAACATCCTCTTTCTAATCTTTAGTTCGGTCTACATTGCTTCATTGCTATTACAACCATTATTTCCTCAGCCTTTTTTGGCGCTATTTAAAACATTACCAATCGGCCTATTGATTGTGATGGTGTTAAAAGCACGCAGTCAGTTACAAAGTCGCACTTTTATCACTTTATTATTCGCTCTTAGTTTTTCAGCACTAGGTGATGTGTTGCTAGCCCTTGATACGGGGCAACTGTTTATAGGCGGTTTAGCGGCATTTTTTGTCAGCCACGCTTTTTATATCATTACCATGTTGCCAATCAAAAACTGGCGACTAGACGTTGTACTTCTTTATCTATTTTTGGCCATCATCGTTTTTTGCTTATTCTATCCAAACTTAAATGACATGCTTGTTCCGGTAATTTTCTATATGTTGGTGCTCACCATAATGGCAAGCTTTACTTGGATGACAGATAAATCGAACGGCTTTTTAGTGTTAGGTGGAGCTGTGTTTGTTATATCAGACTCTATTCTTGGCCTTAACCGTTTTTATTTAGAAATAGCGCATGCAGATATTGCAATAATGACAACGTATTACATTGCACAGCTTTTGTTAATTACTGGTTTTTTAAATTATTATTCAAATAAGTAACTGCAAGACTTTACTAGCTATGTAGTAAGCTTTTAGCGGACAAAATGATCTTAGTTCGTCTTTTTGTATTGTTGCTATTAGTGGGTTTAAATGGGTTTTATTTGTTAAAACACTGTATTTAAATGAAAAAAGTTGTTTGGTGATTGTTGCATTCTAGTTCCTTTGTATTAAACTTTCCCACCTAGAGCGCACTGACAAGATGTTAGCGTGCTTATGTTTTGGATATATAGCCCATTGTTATATTTCCTAGCATTTCTAGTTAATAAACCATGGAAAGGCTTATATCTCCAAAGTGTTCTTTTATTCGTAATAACGATTAAATTATTTAAGGATTAAATAATGAAACACCCTCGCAATTTTGCGCTTACCTTAATTGCTACTTCATTGTTAGCAGCATGTGGTAGCGATAATGACAGTAATGATGAAAAACAAAATATTGCACCTGTTATAAGCGCAGAGAGTCAAGTTAGCTTCGATGAACTTACAACTTTAACTCTTGAACCTGAAGTAATGGATTCTGATGGCACTATCAGCAGTTATCAATGGGCACAACTTTCAGGCCCAGAAATGGATTTATCAAATACGACTGACGCTACTTTTTCAATTACCGCCCCCGAGGTAGATGAAGATACGACTGTTGAAATTGAATTAACAGCAACAGATAACCAAGGTGCTTCGACTAAACATACAACAACATTGACTATTAAGAATGTATTAATTGCTCCTGTAATTGATGCTAAAGATCCTCAAGAAATCAATGAAAATACAGCGGCCACCTTAAATCTTGAGGCATCTGATCCAAATGGTGAAATTATCTCTTATGCTTGGTCGCAAGTAAGTGGCGTTGAGGTAGAAATAGCTGATAGTTCAACCACTAACCTTGAGTTCACAGCCCCAGATGTAGACTTTGATGAAGAGCTTCAATTTGAGCTTCTTGTTACTGACAACGATGGTCAAACATTTACTCAAACGCTTGATGTAATTGTTGTCAATGTACCTACAGATGCGCTTGGTTCACCTAAAGGCTTAGAAACCATTGAGGTTAACGGAAGAAGCGTCGAAGCAGCTCAAGATGAACTACTAGTACATTTAAAAGAAGATATTACTCTTGAAGAGCAACAGGCAGTGCTCGATAAAATTGATTCATTGGGTGGCTCATTAAATAGCTACGACAAAAAATTAAAATTAATGCAAGTAAGGGTAAGAGATACAGCTGAAGAGTCTGTATTAATTAATGACCTAGCAAACCTAGAAGGGGTTCGTCACTCTGGATTAAATGAAATTGTAGTGCCAGATAGCCTACGTGAAAATCCGATAAAATTTAAAAAGCCAAAATCGAATAAATCGATGCAGCTGACAATGGCTAAGAAAGTAGCAAGTGTTGAAGATGAAGCGACTTACACAGGGGATTATTGGCACAGCATCATTGCTGCAGATAAAGCATGGCAAGCTATTGAAGAAGACAGTTTAGAATCAGTAAAAGTAGGGGTTGTTGATACAGGTATTTCAGATACACAAACTAGTTTAGATGAGTCACGACTATCTCGATTACAGATATTAGCAGACGGAGGTTATGTAACCACAGATACTGACGATACTGATTCAGAGCATGGTTTGTGGGTTACTAGCTTTGTTGCAGCGCATAATATGACAGAGGGTAAAAGTTATTCGGGGGTTAACCCGTATGCAAATGTAATTCATGCCGATGTCTACTTTAGACGTTGTGATGGAATTTTAAGTGCGGCTGATTGCCCATTTGGCATAGGCGAGAAAACATTCGTAACTGACTTAATTGCTGGTGCTAAAGCAACAATCGATAATGGCGCAAGTATTGTTAACTTATCTTGGGGTGATACAAGTAAGTGCTCAGATCCAACAGAAGTAAGGTTACAAAGTCGTCGCAGCTGGCGATTAAATCAAACTAACCTTGTTGAATATGCAAAATCAAAAGATGCGTTACTTATATATTCTGCAGGTAACAACTGCGAAAAAGCTGATCACCAACTTTTACTATCTGAAGATGATATTGGCGCTGATGCGTGGAAAACAAACGCGCTAATTGTTGCTGCGACTGATAGTAGTAATATGGATGCTACTTTTTCACGTATGGGAGAAGTGGTAAATATTGCCGCGCCTGGTGTGGATTTAGGTTGGGGTAATGGTGAAGTTGGAAGCGGTACATCATATGCTGCGCCTTTAGTCACAGGTTCTGCTGGTTTGATCAAAGGTATCAACTCATCGTTAAAAGCAGCTGAAGTTCGTGATATTTTACTTTCAACTGCAAGTAATACTGTTGTTTTATCTGATGAGTCTAAAGATGTAGGTACAACAACACCCACGAAATTATTAAACCTTAATTCTGCAGTTAAAACAGCGCAATTAACAGTGGACTCTGATCTTGAAGTTATGGCAGCTACTTCATTGAGCAAAGGCTCCGAAATTAATAAAACCATCGAGTTTTCTTTACCAGAAACAACTGTAAATGCATTAGATATTATGTTTCTAATTGATGTTAGCGGTAGCTATGACGATGATATTAGTAATTTAAAAACACAAGCTGATGCAATCCTTGATAACTTAACTGGTCGGGGTATTAACGTAGCCTTTGGTGTATCGGCATTTTCTGATTTTCCAATTGATGGCTATGGTAGTGCAGGAAGTGGTGATGAAGCGTTTTATTTACTTCAAGAAGTCACGACTAATGTTGATGATGTGAAATCAGGTATTACTAGTTTAGAGACCTTTTATGGTGGTGATTATCAAGAGTCACAACTTGAAGGCCTTTATCAAGTAGCAACAGGTGCAGGACGCGATATTAACGACGACGGTCAATACACAGACGCGGGTGAAATATCGCCTTCTAGCATTGGTTGGCGTGAAGGGGCATTAAAAGTTGTGCTACTTGCGACCGATGCCGCTTTCCATGATTCTGATCTCGAAACTGACTATCCAGGTGCAGGTTTTACACAAGTTATTAGCGAGCTTCAAGATAACGGCATCACGGTGTTTGGACTTCAAAGTGGTAGTAACAGTGATACAACAGAAGATATTAACCGTGTTGTAAGCGCAACGGGCGGTGTATCATTTATGCTATCAACAGACAGTAATGAAATCGCGGATAGAATCTCTGAAGCATTAGATGAAGCGCTGAAAGAGATTGATATTTCGATTGAACATATCTCTGGAGAAGAGTGGGTAGCTAATATCACACCAGAAGTCATCCAAGCGGCTAAACCAGGTGACACAGTAACTTTTGATGTAACATTGCAAGGCGTTAAAAGTGCATCAATAGAACCACTAAACTATGAAGTTATTTTATGGGTTAGAGGTGATGAAAGTGCTGTTCTAAGAAGGGTTGTTCTACCTATTACAGTTCCTGTAGCAGAGTAAAGTAATAGCGGGTATTTTTAGTAAATACCCGCTTTTTTAGGGGCAATAATGTTTAAGCGTTTTTTTATTTTACAAACCCTTATGTTTACGAGCTTTATAAGTGCTTGTAAGCAAAATCAAAATGAGTGCGTTTACGAAGGTTTAAAGTATGAATGTGGTGTACTCGTTTTGTCTGTAGCAAAAGAATATGTTGAGTCTGCTGAGTTAGCTGATTTTTCAAAAGTGAATAGTGGCTATTTAAGATTAGAAGACCCTGAGCTCGGGCGTGTAATCATTGAGTTCGATAAAAACATAGAGCCAAACTTATTAAAATTTCACATTCAAGCACTTAGCAGTATCAAAGGAGTGAAAAGAGTTCATTACTTACCTGCAAGCCAGGTTGATTAACTAGATAACATATCAGTGATTATGCGTTTTTTATGTTATTATACGCGCGTTTTAATTTTCGAGATTTTCCATGGCAAATACAGCGCACGCACTGCACATTCTTGTTAAGCACAAAGAACAAGCTGAAGACATTATCAAGCAACTTAAAAAAGGTGCTAAGTTTCAGACTTTAGCTAAAAAACATTCAACCTGTCCGTCGGGTAAAAAAGGCGGCGATTTGGGGGAATTCAGACGCGGGCAAATGGTGCCACAGTTTGACAAAGTAGCATTCAGCGGCGAAATCTTAGAACCACATCTAGTGAAAACGCGCTTTGGTTGGCATGTAATTAAAGTGCTATACAGAACTTAAAAATTAAAGCCAGCTTAAAACTAATAAGACACGTCGTTAGCCCTAAATATTTATTTTTAGTGAGTTGAAGCCTGTGGTTTTAACTCATTTTTGGACAAAAACACGTTAGAGTATTTAATCAGTAACGCCGCAAATAAACGGCTAAAAATAGTTGGCTATAATTTGTGAGGCACGAACAAAGCCAACTGTTTTTTGTCCGCACTTTTAATTTGCTTTGTTATATGCCGCTATCTCGAGTAAAGGTGAGCTAGTGGTGTAACAAGCAAAATAGTTAAAAGTATTAGCCCAGACCACACTATGTAGCCCGTAACTTTGGATAGTGATAAAACAACCTTATCACCAGATTTGGTGAACAGAACTCTTGAAACAGCTATTAAACCAAATGAGACAAGGTAAGTAGTAAGTGTCACTGAGACACCAAGCGAAATCCCTTCTCCATTGCTCCCATAAAACTTATAGAGCATCCATAATGCACTTAAAAAGCGCTCACCTACACCATATAGCATGATAAAACTTATAAGAAGAAACACCAAAGCTGTAGAACGGCTCAAAAATATCATAGGCATATAGACATAATGACTCCCACACGGTGCTAGCCTCCGCTTTTCGTGGGTTAGCTTAATGACAAAGCCAGAGCCATAATTAGTTTGTCAAATAACTAAACAGCAGAGGCTAGCATGAACAAACATAGCAT
>NZ_JAKGBH010000036.1:0-43806 GCF_021532515.1 Pseudoalteromonas sp. PAST1
GAATCCACATGTACAAATCCAATAAAAATGCTGGATTCTTCAAACTGATCGAAAATCCGCAACTCAGCAAAACCTTGGAAGCTATTCATCATAGTCTCGATAAAAAATGGGGTCTTGACGATCTCGCTGAGATTGCTGGAATGTCGCGTACGAACTACAGCGTTAAGTTTAAGAAACTGTCTGGCATGACACCTCTTGATTATTTAACCTATTGTCGGCTTGAAAAAGCGAAGCAGCTGCTTAAAGAAACCGGTAAATCTGTTCCTGAAGTGAGTGAAGCCATTGGGTATCCGGCACATGAACACTTTCAAAAATTATTTAAGAAAAAAATTGGCGTAACTCCTAGTGCTTATAGAAAGGAAAATTCTAAAATGGCGTAAAAATGATAATCTAAGACACAACTTCGACTTTCATCGCTGAGAGTTTATAAATCGTCTCCCACCACCGGTATCCATAAGCAGATAAACCGAGTTCTTGAAGCATTCCTGCTTTCAATGTCGTCGACGTGATCACGATTCGAGTTCAGATAACTACTCTGTTGATGAATACTCTCAGTTAATTGCTGCTCACCAGATTCCAACACAGCACCAGCGAGCTCGGCACATACGGAAGCAAAACCATAAAGCGCTTGATTATCACGGGTAAAATGCAGTGGCATCGTCTGGCCTTTTACATGGAGGGACCATTCCAAAACTCTATGTTTACCTTTTATTCGGCTACTGACAAATACCGTTTTACTGGTGCCGCTGGCGCCAATGACTAAAAAGCTGGTGATAGCCAGCCCTATCAGCGACCATAACTCAGGTCTCCCACTGAGTAACAGTGGGTTAGGCAAATGACTCCTCAAAACGAGTTCAGTACCAAGCGTCAACGCTGTTTTATAGACTGCTTGTTCTAATAATGGCGTTGCATCAACCAGTGACGCTTCAGCCTCACAGCTATAAGGTTCAGCGACAGCTGTAGCTCTCAACCATTCTGTTTCATGGGCAATTGCCAACAAATTTGACCAAATTCGAACCAGTGCCGCGATATGAATGGAGTTTTCATGAGCTAAGACAGTTTGATTAAGCTGTAGCTCAAGCTCCTGATGCCAATATTGGTACTGGCTAGTCAACAGTACAAATAACTCGGATTGAAGTAACTTATTAGTCGCTACCGGTTTTATCCTATTGGATATCTCATTGAAAAGTTGGATAAATTTTAAGTCTGCTTGTTGCTCACGCTTGAGCTGCTCTTGTTGTTGCTGCAGCAATTGCAAATCATATTCAATAGCCTGCTTAAAGAGTGTGAGTAAGGAACAGTGTTGTGATGCCCGGTCTGCGCTTGCCCGGTCCAACATACACAAAGTACCGAAAGTTTCTCCGCTAGGCCAAAGCAAAGGCAGCCCGTAGTAATAACTAAAGCCTGCGGCAAATGTCGGGTTATTGTTCTCGTATCGGGTACCGATTGCATTTTCAACTAGCAATGGCTGGTGACTGGCAATGACTTGGGAACAATAACTGTTTAGTGCCAATGGAATAGGTTCATCGCAATAAAAAGCTGGTTTCGACACACTGCCAACTGCCTGAACACAAATTTCGTTTTTATCTAATCGATTAATCAGCACGCAAGGCACTTCCGCGACTTGAGCCATCATGTTTACAATGCCCTGCCAGCGCTCTAACAGCAGTGCGATTTCTATGCTCAAATCTATTGCCACTTGTTCCCTCAATATTTAAATAGCCCCTTTTACTTTATTCAATCCTGTTGATCTCAAAGTATCAAGCAGGAAACGAAGTAATTGGTGTCAATCAGAACATCAGAAGCCTTGGTGCGTTAAGCAGTGCACATAGGCGCGAAGTAAAGTGCTCAAGTCTGATTGTGGCAAGAAATTGTTACTTTGTCAGGGGATAGTCAACAAAGTACTACCGTGCGAATTGCTGGGCTGATGTTTAAGATAAATCTGCCACCAAAAGTTGAATCTGAGTAACGCAATTGAACATTTAAAAATGTAAAGCATTGAAATTTATATGGACATAGACAATCTAATTTGCCCTATATTTGCAGACATTCATTTTTTTCGTGAACCCTTAATTTCACAACTCTTTAAATCTGATATCCAAAGTCTGCATCCATACATACCCCCTACGTAAACTGTCTAATAAGTCACATTATACGAACTACTGAACATGTTATACCTGTTTTACACGCTGTAAAGTCAGGTACATCAGTAAATAGATAAAAACCAACGAGGCTTTATGAAACATAAATTATGTGATCGTTGCTGGAGGGTGTTTTTGGAGTCTCGAAGACCTCCTTAGAAATCAGGACGGCGTAACGTCAACGAAGATGTGTAGTGGCACTGAAATGGCGACTGCGCAAGACGTGAAGATGAGCCGTGCGATAGCAACGGATTATCAAGCAGAACCTTCTTAAATACATTTTATTCCACGCCAATACAGCGTACTGACTTTAAAATCACTAGGAGAAATTTATGTCACGTTTGAACACCCCTACCACAATCGACGCCGCGCCTACTGCTACCCATGCCTCACTCAAGGCTGTGGAAAAACAACTGGGCCGCGTTCCGAACATGTTCCGCGTCGTTGCCAACAGCCCAGCAGCGCTGACCGGCTACCTGCAATTGAGCGCCGCATCAACAAAAGGCGGCTTGGGTACAGCGACTCTTGAGCGTATTGCCCTAGCCGTGGCTGAGCTCAACGGCTGCGATTATTGCCTTGCCGCCCATTCCTTCTTGGGCCGAAAGGTGGCCAAGCTTGATGATGCTGAGCTCACTGCCAACCGCAACGGTGCATCCAATGACCCTAAGGCCGATGCAGCCGTGCGTTTTGCTGCCGCCGTAGTGCGCCAACGCGGGCAAGTCAGCAATGACCAGGTCCAAGCGGTGCTGAACGCTGGCTACAGTGATGCACATGTAGTGGATATTCTGTTGGCTGTCGCTCTGAACACTTTCACTAACTACGTTAACGAAGTGACACAGACCGAGGTCGACTTCCCGGCCGTTCAACCACTAGGCATTGATGTCTAATCCATTGGTGCTCAACTTTAAATTCTGCGGTATAGGTCTTGCAGTTCTTTTTAGCTGTCATAGGCACCTCGTTATGTGATTTTACTCACTTAGCGCGGTGTACAGAACTACTGGATCAGATCATTTTTTCGGGTTAACGGCCTAAGTGAAATAAATTCTGTAAACAGAAGGTCTCTTATAATCTGAAAGGCACATGGCTCTACTATATAAGAGGACATTTATGAATACCTATCAAAAATCTATGAATGCAATTTCTGCTCTGACTAAGGAGCAGTATCGGGTGACGCAAGAAAATGGTACAGAGCGTCCCGGGACTGGTGAATTGCTAAACAACACCAAGCCCGGTATTTACGTGGATATCGTGTCAGGTGAGCCTTTATTTGCGTCTTCTGCCAAGTATGAATCAGGGTGTGGTTGGCCGAGCTTTACTAAAGCGATAGACCCTGTCAACGTAATTGAAATCACTGATACGTCGCACGGCATGACCCGCACAGAAGTGCGCTCAACTCATGGCGACAGTCACTTAGGCCATGTATTTTCAGACGGTCCCAAAGACCAGGGTGGCCTACGTTATTGTATTAACTCAGCGTCATTACGTTTTATTCCTAGGGAAGAAATGGCAAGTAAAGGTTACGCAGAGTATTTAGACCAAGTAGAGGACATTTAATTATGGCAATTGAACGCGCAGTATTAGCCGGCGGCTGCTTTTGGGGCATGCAGGATCTTATCCGCAAACGTCCCGGTATCACTTCAACCCGAGTAGGTTATACCGGTGGTGAAGTGGCTAATGCTACCTACCGCAATCATGGTAACCATGCTGAAGGCATTGAAATAATGTTCGATAATGAAATCACCAGCTATCGACAAATTTTAGAGTTTTTCTTTCAGATTCATGACCCTAGCACAGTAAATAGACAAGGTAATGACAAGGGCACATCTTATCGCTCAGCCATTTATTATACCTCTGAGGCACAGCATGCTGAGGCAGTAAAAACCATTGCTGACGTGGATGCTTCGGGATTATGGCCTGGAAAAGTAGTGACTGAAGTCGAACCTGCAAGTGATTTTTGGGAAGCGGAGGCTATGCATCAGGACTATTTGGAACTCCGACCAAATGGCTATACCTGCCACTTCCCCAGACCAGACTGGAAGTTGCCCTCATCTCAATGAGTTTGCAGCAGCCCACACAGACTTGCAATTTGCATACGACAACCACCCTCAATACAATCGGCTTAGGCGGTGGTTGTCACTGGTGCACCGAAGGCGTATTTTCATCACTTATTGGCATTGCTACTGTCAATCAAGGTTGGATCGCCTCAATTGGTGACAACGCTCAGTTCAGCGAAGCCATTGAAGTGGTTTTTGATCCGACTGTTATTTCTTTATCAACCTTGATCGAAATCCATTTACATACTCACGCGAGCACATCAAACCACTCAATGCGTGGTAAATATCGTTCAGCGATATACGCTTATGATGAGGTTCAGTATAACCAGGCTGTAAACATATTAGATGCCTGTAGAGCTGATTTTGAGCAGCCAGTCATTACTCAGGTTTATTTTTTTAAGGATTTTAAAGCGAATAAAACTGAGCTTATCGACTACTTTTATACAGCACCCAACAGACCATTTTGTCAAAGGTACATTCATCCAAAACTCACCTTCTTATTAGCACGTTTCAGCCACTATGTTGATACGCATAAATTGACAGAGTCAGGTGTAGAGTTAACATCGATATAGGCTGTGCTACTCTGCAAGTTCGAGCGTCATGATTACCAACTCTAGTAGTGGCATCGATCACACGAAAACTAAAACGATGTCACCGCAAACGAATGGGATCTGCGAGCAGTTTGATAAGGCGATCCTGAACGAGTTTTATCAGGTGGCTTTTCGCAACAAGTTAATCAAACGCTGGAGACGCGGCAAAATGATCAGGATGAGTGGCTGTCTTACAACAATGAACGAACTCATCAGGGCAAAATGTGCAACGGCAGAACGTCAGTTGAAACTGATCTGATCCAGTAGTTCTGTACACCGCGCTAAGTGAGTAAAATCACATAACGATACAACAACGTTACCCTACATAATCCCAAACTAATTTATCGTTGGAAACGCGAGTTATCCGTGAAGATGATAGAGCTTCTACGCGAGATCCTTTCCAACTGAGTCTGTTCGATGCTCTGTTATACCAATATCTTTGGAAACTCCCTTCGATGGTAGCTTGTTGCTTCTATCAACATTCATACACTTTTGTGAAAAAAATTTCCTGTGTATTTATCGGTTGCCATTGCCGAAGCTCCGTACCGTAAAAAGCACAGCCTTTTTACCTGTATTCACGTCGTGGTAATAGTATTCCTGGACCTTGCCAACCACCGTTTTTTTGGCCGCTTTTTCATTTCCGTAGGCATCAAAACCACAGGTGATAGCGACGGTACACAGGTCATCAATTAAGTTGTTACCCCTAGTAGAGAGGGCTCCAACGTTATGCAAGATGAATTGAAGGTCCAAGGTAAATGGGCCAATGTCCACAACACGGTCATACCTCCACCCTGACACCTTGATGGTCCGGGCGTTAGACCGGTAGAGCGTTACATTAGCTTCCTCTACCATTGTTTCTACCAACTCAACCAACTGACTATCTGCACATTCATTGGCCTGTTTTATAACCCAGAGTACAATTGAGCTTGCATTTTCTACGCTGAAATCCACAGAGGTATTTTCATGAAGCTTATTCAACATCTTTTGACGATAACCAGATGTCAGGCGGTTTGAAATCGTATCAAGCCGGTCAAAGAGCTCCTTCCAGTAAGCCGCCTTTAAACCTTTTATTTTCAGCTGAAAATTGTCACGAACCTTATTCTTTTCAATACCCAGTTCGGCCACCAAATCTGCCGGAATAGCCATAATTCCTCGGTACGTTTCCACCAACTGCTTAAGCTCAAGCTCATACAGTTGGGCCAGCATATTCACCAAACCTCCGGACTCAATTAAATCACCACCTTGCGATTTAATCTCTTGCGCTTCTTCCATCATTTTCATGCGGGTTAAATACGCTTCAGAGCGGTCAGGGGTGACGGTGCTTAAGAATTCGGTTTCAAACCAATGCGCAAAGGATTCAACACAAGGACGGCCATTGCCATGATACAAAGAACGGTCACGGTCATACTTATTGCGCAAATCTATGCGTACCACATGAACCTTGCAGCGAGCTTGACGCTCAGCATCCAGAAAATCGAACTGACCAATCACGGTCGCCTCTGCACGGCGGACCTTAATCGCATTTTGGATTTCAGAAGAGGACTCCCAGCGTTGCGGTATAACCAAATACACCAAAGAGGAACTGATCTCCATCAGAATTCGAACTGACCAGGCAACAAACTCTTTATATGGAGGATTGCAGTAGCATACCTCAACCCTCTTGTCAATGATTGATTGGGCGTGAAAGTCAGATCCAATTACAAAAATATCGTGTGGCATCTGCTGGACAAGAACACTGGATTTTTCTATCGCATAGCGAGGCCCAAGGGTCAGCTTAGTCAAGGCCGCGCCTGCGCCAGCTCCGATGTCCAGCACTGAACAACCCGGCATAGTTGCATCATCACGACTGGAGCTAAATTGCAGCATGTCATTGCGAACACAAGAAAGAATCTCATCCGTAGACGGGAAAAATTCATAATCCTGATCCGCTTCTTTCAGATGGCGAACAAGAGCCGCAGTTGAAGAGAAATCAGGGTAAGGAACATTGCTAGAATCAGAAGTAAAATCAAACGCTAAATTGTCCATAAATATCTCCGACTTAATAAATTAATACCCCCACGTTAAAACAAGCCGGTTTTCTCGCTACAAATGGTTACACCGCTAAAACAAATGGTTACACCGCTAAATAAGCACTCAGCCTAAACAATTGCTCGCATTAGAAAAGATAGCTAAACTTTAGAAAAGTCATTTTCATTAGTTGAAATTGAGTGCGTAAAAAGCTTGGATTTAAAAAAAAGACGACGCAATCAAAAGCAGGAGCTGCCCTGGCTGTTTGGTTGAAGGAAAAACGCTTGAGCGCAAACCTTACTCAGAAAGAAGTCGCATCGAGGATTGGCCGGTCCATATCTTACATTTCAAGAGTCGAAGTGAACTCCCAAATACTCGACATACCCGAACTAATCACCTATTGCACCGCCATAAATACAGATCCGAGCGATGGTCTGAGAGTCGTCATTAACTCAGAAAAAGAAGATTGAGCTTAACCAACCTTCTCGGTTGTGGATAAATAAGTCTTTGCAAATATCTTAAAGTGAATCAAGTTTCGACTGATAGGAAGAAAAGCAAGGCTGCCAACTGTAACAAGTGCTATGTTGTTGACATAAACCCCCTTTACAGTAACTGACTTTTGCGCTTTTCTTTGTCAGAACGGTTTGAAGAAAAATCGTATCACCTACTTTAATTTTTCCATCAGGAAAGTCAGTGATATCAATTTCATCAAATTGAACCTTATTTGTAACTACATGAAAATAAGCACTATGCCTTCCAGATCTTACAAACTCCATGTGCTGAACTGGATAATTGCATTTAATTTACCACCTCATTGCTGCCGGTCCTTACCACGTGTTGCAAATTAATCACACCACCACTTTCATGGAAAGTACCACTTCGTCGGATCTTGGCTTTGTGCCAGAAGCAGAGATTGGTTTGACTATAAAGGTATGGCTAATACTAGTTAGCTACTACACTTGCGTAAAGGAAAGAAATTAGCTAAATTGAGAATTCAAACACAGGAGGCGTTATGAAAAAGAAATTTTTACTAGGGACATCACTACTTATTGCTGCACTTGGTACTGCAAACGTTGCGGCGTCACCGTCTAATGAAACGACAAAAACCTTAAAATCTGTAGAGGAAGTTGTAAACTCTCAAGACAGATTCAGTGAGGATTTTATAATTGCTCCAAGTGAGTCAACCCAATTAGATGACCTGCACGCATCGCACTCATCACATTCGTCGCACTCATCACATTCGTCGCACTCATCTCATTCGTCACACTCATCATCTAGTTTCTAAGAAAAAGGGCGTAATGCCCTTTTGGACTTTTTCATGAACAAATTAAGCATTAAAGATGTCACTGGACTATCAAAAGTCAGTTTCAAGAAAAACCTGTACTCTTTAGAAGAGGTTCAAAGCGCTTGTTATCTTTATACTGAGTATGCCAGCTTTAATTTTAATGAAAATGAGAATGAGATCGAAGTTGAAATTACAAGTTATCCAAGCTCCGATTTAGGCTCAGAAGATATTGTTCATTTGGTCAAGAATCAACTTTTTCTTGAGTCATTAAGGACAAAAATTGCTCTTAAAACAGAGGCAGAAAGAAATCTTATTTTGGCCTACGCATTTTCCAATACACCATTGGTGAATTAAATGACATTAACAAAAAGATTTTCTGACGTTTCTTCGTTTCAGCAAGAGCGAACTTATTCACTTCTCCCAATCAGATTTACACCTTTGGATGATGAGAGATTCGTAATTACGAATATGGCATCAGAATTTATGGTTGTTAAAAAAGATGAGCTAGTGCAAATTGTTGAAAACCCAAATGATGTAAATGAAGAACTAAAAAAAAAGCTGCTTACAAAAAGCATGATATATGAGGAAGGCGATGAACTTCCGATTAAGTTAACTGGATTAAAATACAAAACTAAGATATCAAGGTTAAAAGACTTCACTTCTTTGCATATGATAGTCGCGACATTGCGTTGCGACTACACTTGTAATTATTGCCAAGTATCACGACAAAATCTAAGTGCAGACTCAAATCAGTTTGATATGTCAATAGAGACAGCGGAAAAGGCTCTAGATTTCATATTCAAAAGTCCTTCTAAGTTTATAAAAATTGAGTTTCAAGGGGGCGAGTCGCTTCTAAATTTCTCTTTAATAAGATATGTAGTTGAAAGAGCTGAAATTATTTCCAGAGAGAAACGTAGAAGTGTTCAATATGTTATCGCAACAAATTTATCCCCTATAAATCAAGAGATTCTTGATTTTTGTAAACAGCACTCAATATATATTAGCACTTCACTTGATGGACCAAAAGAACTTCACGATAAAAACAGACCTAAACCTGAGAAAAATGGATATGATTTGACCATTGCAGGAATAAATAAAGTTAAAAGCTCTTTAGGTGTGGATCACATTTCGGCCTTAATGACATCTACGAGTCGTTCTCTTGATTTTTATAAGGAAATTGTAGATGAGTATGTAAAGAATGACCTTCACGCCATATTTATCCGCCCATTGAGTCCTTTTGGTTTCGCAGTCACAAAGGGGCATATTTATAAATATGATACAGAAACGTGGCTTGATTTTTTCAAGTTGACATTGTCATATATAATTGAAATAAATAAACAGGGTTACAGACTGATTGAGCAGTACTCTTCTATAATACTGACAAAAATGTTAACTCCAAAAGATTTAGGATATGTTGATCTTCAATCGCCAAGTGGAGCCATGATTAGCGGTATCATATATAACTATGATGGAGATATTTACGCTTCTGATGAGGCAAGGATGCAAGCTGAGGTTGGGCATAAAGAGTTTAGACTTGGCAATCTGCATACTTCAACATATGAAGAGGTAATTGGAGGCGACTTTATACTGGATGCTTTAGATAGATCCATCGCCATAAGTGTACCAAAATGTTCTACTTGTGCATTCCTTCCTTATTGCGGTTCCGATCCCGTTTATCATCTCGCTACGCAAAATGACCTTGTAGGTAACAAGCTGATCTGATCCAGTAGTTCTGTACACCGCGCTAAGTGAGTAAAATCACATAACGAGGTGACTATGACAACTAAAAAGAATCGCAAGACCTATACCGCAGAATTTAAAGCCGAAGCCCTGAAACTGGCCGAACGTGTTGGCGTGGCCGAAGCAGCAAGGCAGTTAAAGCTATACGAAACCCAGATTTACAACTGGCGTAACGCATCAGAGAAAAAATCCACGACCAGCCAGCGTGAAGCTGAGCTAGCGGCCGAAGTCGCGAAGTTACGTCGCCAACTGGCTGATCAGGCTGAGGATTTAGCTATCTTAAAAAAGGCCGCAACCTACTTCGCGAAAAATCAAAAGTAGCAGCGTTTGAATTTATGCTGGAGCACCAACACAGGTTCCGCCTGCAACGCATGGCCGCTGTGTTTGGTGTATCGCGAAGTGGGTATTATCAGTGGCGACGCAATGGTGAAGAGCCTGGCGAGAAAGCTCTACGGCGTGCCGCGCTGGATGAGAAAATCAATAAGGCTTTTGCACAAGCTAAGCAACGAGACGGCGCGCGCCGCATTCAGGTTGCATTGGCTGAAAATGGCGACCATGCAGACCTGAAAACGATATTGAACAGCATGAAAAGGCAAGGGTTAAAAGCCAAAGCAGCTCGGAAGTTCAAGGTGACTACAGACAGCAACCATCAGTTGCCAGTGGCGCCAAATCTGCTGGAACAGAACTTTAGTGCCGATGCGCCCAACCAGAAGTGGGTGGGTGATATCACGTATTTGCTAACTAACGAGGGCTGGCTATATCTGGCCGTAATCATTGATTTGTACTCGCGAGCCGTGATTGGCTGGTCGATGAATTCGCGAATGACGGCCGAGCTGACGTGTAAAGCATTGCAAATGGCTTTACTGCGCCGCGGACGACCGAAGGAAGTCATAGTCCACAGCGACCGAGGCAGCCAATACTGTTCAATGGCTTACAGAAATCTGATTGAAAAACATCAGCTGATACAAAGCATGAGTAGAAAAGGCAATTGCTGGGACAACGCAGTGGCAGAGAGCTTCTTCCATACTCTAAAGGTCGAACTGCTCAAAGATGAGCCATTAACTGATAGGGCAACGCTTCAACAGCAGGTATTTGAATACATTGAAGTTGATTACAACAAAACCAGAAGGCATAGTGCTATTGGCTATCTCAGCCCAGAAAACTATGAATTAAAGAAAGTAGCTTAGTGGCGTGTCCAGTGTTGCCGGATCAGATCAGTTGTCGAAGCGCCGGAAAAACTTGCCGCAGCAAAAGCAATTTTGCAGGAACATGGCAACTATGACTGGCTAACCAGCAGTGGCAGGCTGGTGATCCTGAATAACGGGATCGAATTTGCGGCGACGTATTTTGTGATGCTGCTTTCGTTGTTGTTCACTGGCGGTGGACGTTATTTAAGCCTTGATTATTGGTTCAAAATGAAATTTTCTGACTCGTCAGTGAGGTGCAAAAATGAAAAAGCCTGATACCAGTTTTCGAGATATCCCTCCATGCATCATCTGCTGGACATTCTATGTGGTTGGCAGAATAGGATATTGGTTGGTTGGATTGTTCGCCCGTAAAACGGCAAAAATACCCGAAGAGCTCCAGAGCAAAGATCTGAAGTAGTTGAACTCGTATTGAATAATGCTCACCCGTCTTGGTTAGTAATATCGATTATGCACTTTTCGCCCCACAACGCTGGGGCATTTTTTTGCGCCAAAACAAATTCTTGAACAATTGTTCAAAATTTACTTTACGAAGGTTGCCCTTGGGCTTTACGCTGTCTGGTGTGCTAGTTGAAAAAATTTATGACACTCAGGAAATGTAATGGTGAATGCTCAGGTCTTATCTTTTAGAGAGCCTAAAAACGTGCGCTACCAGCGTTTGATACTGGTGTATCACACGGATCTATACCGTTTTGCTTACTGGTTGTGCCGAGACAGTGATTTGGCGCAGGACTTGGTTCAAGATACCTATGAACGGGCTTGGAAAAGTCTGGATGCACTGGAGGATCTGAACGCAGCAAAAGGATGGTTGTTTACCATCTTAAGACGCGAAAATGCCCGTCGATTCGACAAGAAGCAGTTCGAGTATGAAGATACCGAACTTGATGAGATAATGGATGACGAGCTTGCCGGACCTGAACAAGACTTTTCAGACGCCCAGGTGCGGGAGGCAATCAGTGCATTGCCGGAAGAGTATAGGGAACCGCTGGTGATGCAAGTTATGGGTGGTTTTGTCAGCGATGAAATTGCTGAGCAATTAAAATTGAATATCAATACTGTGAATACCCGGCTGTTTCGAGCCAGAGCGTATTTACGTCGGTTTTTTAATGCAGGAAAAGGTGACTGAGCAGTGGACAACAAGCAGTTTATACACAAGCTTTTGTCGGATCCTTCAGACCCTCAGCTTCAGAGTGAGACTGATGGGGAGTGCAGTGCATCCATCCACAATATTCAAAAGCAAGATTATCGTGTTCGCAACGCGCTCGAAGTCCCAGTGCCTCCGGAGCTACTCACACGTTTACTGGATCAACAACGCCGGCTGGAAGCTCAAGATCGTCAACCTAGCTGGTTTAGCGAGTACTGGAAAGCAGGTATTGCGGCTTCCGTTGCATTTGCGATCGGACTTAGTTTCAGTGTACTGCAAACGCCAGCGCAACAAGATTTAGCACAATATGCCCTGGCCCATGTCCGTAGTGAAATGCCGATGGTTGAGAAAATGCTGATGCCACAGCCATTAGACGGGGTGAACGCTAAGTTGGCGGCATACGATTTAAAACTCAATGATTTTCCAGAGTCGATTATGTTTGCTAAATTTTGTGATTTTAATGGCACTAAATCACTGCATCTTGTGATGAAAACCAGTCTGGGTTTTGTCACGATATTTGTCGTGCCCGCCGATGCAAAACTGGATTTTGTCGAACAATTTTCCGATCCACGCTACGCCGGAACCAGCCTGAAACTGAGAACTGCAAATGTGGTCGTTGTGAGCGATGTACCGGCTGAGTTAAGCAGGATGCCGGCGTTGGTCAAAGAAAAACTGACCTATAGCATCTAAACCCGCTGTTGTTTTTTAAATGCGCCGGGGCTGAACCCGGCGAATTTTTTTAAAGGCTTTACTAAAAGCTGCTTCAGAAGCAAAGCAGAAATTCGGTCTTTCGAAATTCACTGTTTCGAACGACTGATTTTCGCTCAAAGCGGTCCAATCATAAATTTGGCTCGTTAAAATTAGCTGTTGTTACTGGTTACAACAGCTAGTCAGAAAAACACACGATTCATTCATCTATCTGGCCAATCGCTCTTACCGGGATCATTAGCATGTTAGCTCTATGAAATTTTCTGGAGCTGACAATGAGACCCCCCTTGTTCCCTTGGTTCATCCTATGGGTGACCATCCCAATCATTATTTTCTTGCTATTCATCTTGCCCGCCCATGCCAGTGATGGACCATTCTATCAGCGTGGTCAGGAAGGCTGGTTTTGGTATCAGGTTATTCCTGAACCTGAGCAGCCTGATGAGCTGATAGAGCCGGAAACTGGTGTCGTGGAGTCCAGTCAGAGCGAACTAAAGCCCTTCAGTGCCGCATGGTTCCGAGAGCATATGCAATCGTTCATGGACAAGGCAATTGATGAGCCGACGAATGAGAACGTCAGGGCTTATCTGTATCTTCAGCGCGTCATGATGGATAAGGGTTCACAGTTTGCTGATGTTAGTCAGCAGGTGGTCATGGGCGATCCTGTTTTGGATGAAATCAGTCGCAGACCCTTGGCGACCTATGCTGCCAATCGGATGGATCGAGAAGCTGGCGCTCAACGCGATGTAGCTTTAGGTGAAGTAGCAAAACGGGCTGGCTTGTTCTTCTTCTATCGTTCGGATTGCCCTTACTGCCACGCTCAAGCGCCTATCATCGAATCCATGGCTTTGAACTACGGTTTCGAGGTGTTTGCTATTGCTGTCGATGGCATGCCTTTACCGGGTGGAGAGTTTCCCAATTACAAAGTCGATTCAGGACAAGCACAATCCTTGTCCGTTACGACTGTCCCTGCCGTGTTCTTAGTTGATCCGCCTAATGTCATCACTCCGATTGGCCAAGGCGCAATGAGCCTTGATGAGCTCAATAATCGAATCATTCTTGCAGCCCATCAAGCCGGTTGGATTGACGATCAAACTTACTATGCCACTAGACCTGTTCAGCCCGGCGTGTCACTCGCGATGTCAGCCCAAGAGCTTAACGAGAAGATATTGCAGGATCCTGAGTTCCTTGTTCGCTATCTGCGTGCACAAGGAGGGTTATAACGATGAAAAAAGTATTACGAGTATCGCTAATCGCCTTTGCGATTGGTTTTTCGTCTATGAGCCAAGCAAGCTTGCAACAGGAGATGAATCAGTTATTTGGTTCAATGACCAACAGCACTGCGCCTGGTGTATTCGAGAGTCAGCGGCGTGGCGTTATATCTGGCGGAAGTGTTGTTGTTCGTAACAGGATCATGAACGAGAACCTCGTCTCTATGGTGCCTCCGTCATTCCAAGCCGGTTGTGGCGGCATTGATATGTTCGCTGGAAGTTTGTCATTTGTTAATGCTGATCAGTTTGTTCAATTACTTCGCTCTGTAGCGGCAAATGCCAAGGGGTATGCATTCCAATTGGCGCTCAGTGCTATGTGTGAGAAATGTTCCCAGCACATGGAGACTCTGCAAAAGAAAATCCAGCAGTTGAACGAGTATTTTGGCAATTCCTGTCAAATGGCTCAGGGAGTCGTGAACGATACCTTGGCTGCTTTTGGTAAAAAGGGGCAAACAGAAGCCAGCATGTTGAGCTCACTTAAAGGGGCTGGAGACGTTTTTACCAGTTGGAGTGAGTCCAATGGTAAGAACCCATACGAGAACGCTTCGAGTGTCGCGGCATCTGATGTGAACAAAACGATTAAAGGCAACTTGGTTTGGCGAGCACTGAAACGTCACTCGGCATCAAGCTGGTTTGCATCTGGGGATGACCGTTTTCTTGAAGCGGTTATGTCGGTGACTGGTTCTATCATTGTTGGTGATCTTGCTAATGCCGCTGATGGCCAAGGTAAAGCCCCAAAACTGACCAGACTGAATGGCAATAAAGTGACTATTGAGCATCTAATTCATGGCGGCAACGTTGCTATGTACCGATGTGACACAGTGACACAAGACGGCTGTCTAAATCCGACAATCACTAACGTGACCCTAACCGGGTTATCAACTCAGGTCGAAAATTTACTTCTTGGTACAGGTTCTAGTAACGGCATTATTTTTAAGTTTGCTCGAAATACTGGGGCAGCTAGCACCACCGAAAAGGCTTTTATGACCTCGGCTCCTGCAAGCATTGGCGGCATGATTCGAACACTTTCTGCTTTAAATGAAGGGGCTGCTAGGTCGTTTGCTTCAAGAGCTGCACCATTTATTGCTGTTGAGATGGCCCGGGCATTGGTTGAAGACATGCTCAATGCAGCTAGAAGCACCTCTGGTGTAGAAGATCATGCCTATGCGAAGTTGTTAACTGAAGACCTTGAACGTGCACGTCGCCAAATCAATGAGGAGTACGCCGCGTTACAGCGAAGATACGGCTCAGAGCAAGAGTTGCTGGCGCATTTTAATCAGGTGATTCAGACCATTCGCAAGCAGCGTTATTACACCGTTAAATCTACGGCGCTGGGGGAATAGATAATGTGGGAAATCTATTCTATCGGGGATTCGGCATTTTTAGAACAGGTCTTGAACGCTGTCGCGATGATCACTGGTACAGGCGACTTTACTTCAATGGTTCGGATTGGCTTGCTCATTGGGGTATTGATGATCTCTGTTCAGGCCTTAATGCAAGGCGGTCGTGGGATTAACTTTCAACACGTTTTAGTCTCATGGCTAGTCTTTGCAACCATGTTTGGGCCCAGTACCCGAGTGAGCATTGAGGATGCGTACACGGGACAAGTTCGAGTGGTTGATAATGTGCCCATCGGTGTTGCTGCCGCAGGTAGTACGATTTCGACTGTTGGCTTTCAAATCACGCGATTGTTTGAAACGGCGTTCTCAACTCCCGCCATGACGGAATACGGCTTTGCATCCAGTTTACAGTCACTGATTAAAGTGAGAAAACAGGTGATGGATCGCTCTGGGTTGGGTGATGCAAATCGTGTCGGTGGCTCAGATATCGAACAATCGTGGTTTAACTACATCAAAGAGTGCACCTTGATTGGTATCGACATCGGCCAAAAGAACCTCGATCAGGTGCTGAGTGATCCTAACCCGATGACTGCGATTAGGTTTGATTCGCGCATTTATGGCACGCGCATCATGCTTAGTGGTAGCAGTAGCGATCTGGACTGCACTGATGCCTATAGCCAACTAAAACTCATGACAGAATCAACCTTCATTCCAAGGCTTA
This sequence comes from Pseudoalteromonas sp. PAST1, assembly GCF_021532515.1. Classification (NCBI taxonomy): domain Bacteria; kingdom Pseudomonadati; phylum Pseudomonadota; class Gammaproteobacteria; order Alteromonadales; family Pseudoalteromonadaceae; genus Pseudoalteromonas; species Pseudoalteromonas sp. PAST1. Next base: position 16,204 of record NZ_JAKGBH010000036.1, read on the forward strand.
AACAGGTTCTGTCAGCCTCATTGGGGACTTCGTCAGCAACGGACACTGATGACGTGATCCGAAATGCACTGAATAATCTTGGTTTGGCTTCGGTTAACACCCAAGAGTACATGACCGCGTCAGTGCTTTTGCCTATTTATGAGCAAAGCGTGACGGGCAAGTATATGGATGATCAAGCTTTCACCGCAGCCGTGATGGTTAACCAAGCGATTGAACAGCGCAATACACAATGGGCGGCGGAGCAGACCCTGTTCCAAAGTATCGTTCGTCCGATGATGACGTTTTTTGAGGGTTTCATTTACGCCATCACCCCTTTGATGGCCTTTGTGATAGCCCTTGGCCAAATCGGGATGCGAATGGCTGGGAAGTACTTGTTAATCCTGCTTTGGATTCAACTTTGGATGCCTGTCATGGCCATCATTAACCTGTATATTCATTTAACCGTTGCAGGGAAAATGTCGGCTCTTGATGCCTTTGCAGGTACAGAAGTGCCATCTTTTGCTGGGATGATGCAGATGGATTCAGTGCTGCAAACCTGGATAGCAACTGGCGGCATGTTGGCGTCGAGTGTTCCGGCGATTTCGCTCATGCTCGTGTATGGCTCAGCAATAACTGCAACCCACTTGGCTGGACGTCTTCAAAACGGTGATGCCATTGATGAAAAGATGGCAAGTCCAGATGTCGCGAAAAATGCCCCGGTGATGCAATCACAGTCAATGTTCCAAAATTCAGCCCTCACTGGTTCTGCTATGACCGGCGCGTCAAACCTACTTAGCAGTTTCTCTGTCGGAAACGCAGTGGGTTCAATGGTCGGCTCTGCAAAAGAATCCATGACTCAGGCAACCCAAGCCTTTAGTCGTCAGGTTGGGAATACCATGAGTCGAACTTTTGGTGAAAAGCTAAGTTACGACAACCTGTCGTCGGTTGGACGTCAGATCGGCTCATCTAACTCCGCATCTAGCGCCGTTGTTAATCAGGTTACTGATGACCTGCAAACTCGGTATGGTTTTGGATACGATAAAAAAGATGCTGTACGTGGCTTGGTATCTGGCGTGTTATCGGGAGGCTTAAGGGTCGGTGGCGATGGAACCATTACAAATACCGATGATAAAGAAGTAGCAGATAAAGGGTTCTTGGGAAGATTACTTGGTACAGGGGGGAATGACTCCCCACAAGGCAACCTACCAAGAGTGGATAAGCCAGAATCATCAAGAGTGCCAAAAATATCACGGTTACGAGCAGGCTTGGATTTAGGTGGTAACTTTAGTGGCCAATTTGAGTCATCAGAGGGCAGTTCTCGGTCAACGACCGCAAATACGCTCACTGGGGAGATGAAAAGCTTGGCATCAAGTGATTCACGACGTGCAGAGTATCGCGATGCAATGGTTAAGGACCTTTCAGATTCAAGACGTTCTGGCGTTGAGATGTCCTTGTCTAACCAAGACTATCAGTCTCTTCAGAGCTCAGCACAAGACGTTGTCACGGCATCAAACCGCTTTAGTGAGCTTGATCAGGCCAGCTACAGTCTATCAGGACAAAGAAATACTGATGGTGCGACGTTAACTCGATTAGCAGCGGATAATCCTGAAGTCATGGATTATTTAGGTCGCTATATGAACCAGCATGTTGAAGCAGGTAACCGATTACGTGAAAACCTTCCAATGTATCAGCGCTTGCTACCTGATGATAATCAGGCGTATGTGGCCGCAGCTATGGAGTCTTTAACCTATAGCAACTCCTCAACGCCCGCTGAACGAGACAATGATTATCAAGCAGCAATGACTGTTATGGCCATGGCTACCGGAGCCGATTTACGATCAATTCAACCGCGCTCTAATGAAGGCTTGTCATCAGCTGCACCTACTTTTGGTGGTGCTCAAAGCCAAGTTGAATCGGGTGTATTGGGCGGCTACGAGGATGCAGCAACAGTTCAAACTCAGTTCAACGCAGCTCAATCGGCTTACCAAACCAATCTGTCTGGTATAGATGGACAGTTGAATGCGCATCAGCAGCAAGCCCAACAGGCCGTAGCTACTGACACAAGTACCTATCAATCTGAACTAAACAGTGAAGCTGGATCTCAGTGGCGATCACGCATTATGGCTGATGATAGCGGAGTTTCTGGTGCTGAAATGTTCTTCAACAGCGCCAGTGCTATTGGTGATTTCAGTGGCAAGCATACTGATGCAGCTCTGCATACCCTGAATCACTTTGGCGAAGACTATGAGAGTTACAAAGAACAAGCGCTTGAAGATCCTGGCTCACGAGGTTTCTTGCACAACGCTACTGTGGCCAGCAAATCAACCTGGGATGGCTTAAAAGCCGCCGTTGATGCAGGAACCTCTTTAGAAAATCCTTTGACGGCGTTTAATGATGCATACAGTGGATCGAGTTCGCAGTATGCCTCCGAAGTAAACTGGGGCACTAAGTCTGAAGCCATGTTGGCGGGGGCATTCGGTGCGGCAGTTAACAATCGATATGGTGAGTTTCTAGAGCAGTATGCTGATGATTTTAAACAGGAAGCATACAGCGAAGGGCAGAGAATGGGATTGACCCCGATTCAAAGTCAAGTTTTCGCTCAAGCTTTCAATGAAGGTTTGGCGGGGCGCGTTTTCAACTCTGAAGACTCATCGAGTTGGTCGCCTGAAATGCTTGGTCTAAGGGAGCAAATGCTAAATGAGTATCGTCAAAAGGATGAGAGTGGCGCTTACATCTCTGACAGTGTGTCTGATGAAGATAAAGCATTTGTGGATAAGCAGATTGCAGTGATCTCAAATGCATCCCTTGCGGGAGATTATGCTCAGAACAACTTGATCGATATTAGGGCATATAACCAGGCATCAGGAAATAAATAAAACAAGGAGTAGAAGCTCAAGGCTAACGAAGTTTTATGGCTTAATTACGTAGATAGGGATATATTTCTCCGTACTTAGATACGGAGAAATATAACATGTACACAATTGGAAAATTAGCCGAACAAGCTAGTATCAATGTTGAGACTGTTCGTTATTACGAACGACGTGGTCTTATAGAAAAACCTGAAAAACCGCATCTAGGCTACCGACTTTATCCTTTGGCAACATTAAACCGAATAAAATTCATTAAACGTTCCCAAGATCTTGGGTTCACTTTGGAAGAAATCTCCAATTTACTCAGCCTTAATGACACTCCCTGTATAGAAGTGCAAGAAATGACTTTACACAAGCTTGCAAGTGTGAAAGCCAAAATAGCAGGTCTTCGCCGCTTAGAAACCGTTCTCACAGAATTATTGAATGAGTGTAATTCTAATACTAACCAATCCCACTGTCCCATTATTGATTCCCTACTTCCTGAAGATTAATAATGAGTCAAATTTTATCTTGACTCCGTAGTTGGGTACGGGGTTTAAGCTTGTTTTACTAAAGTACGATAAGTAGAGTGAGTTATGTCAAAAAGTAATCCCAACTTTCCAATCATCGGCGGTGTTATTGCCGCTATTGGCGCTGGTCTTTGCTGCGCTGGTCCTTTCGTCTTGTTGCTGCTAGGCGTGAGTGGCTCCTGGATTGGTAATTTAACCTTGTTAGAACCTTATCGTCCCATTTTTATCCTGCTGGTTTTAGCCTTATTTGGCTTCGCAGGCTGGAAGGTCTATCGCCCCGTCGAGGACTGTGAGCCAGGCACCGCCTGTGCAGTTCCTCAAGTGCGAAAACGTCGGCAGGTGATCTTTTGGTTAACGGCACTGACTGCGTTGGTTTTAGTCACCAGTAATTATTGGATTGTCTGGTTCGCCTGATGACGATTTCTAACCTTTTATTTTGATTAAATCTTTATGGCTTGCTCTTGGAGAAAATTATGAAAACACTCGCCCTAATGTCCCTGTTCGTACTGACCAGCCTGAACGCTTTAGCTGCCCCGAAAACAGTTACTTTGGAAGTCCCAACCATGAACTGTGTGACCTGTCCCTTTACCGTGGAAAAAGCCTTACAAAAAGTCGATGGCGTCAGTAAAGCCGAAGTGACCTTTAAGACCAAACTGGCGGTGGTCACCTTCGACGACGAAAAAACCACGGTAAAAGCACTGACCGAAGCCACCACTAACGCGGGTTATCCGTCAACGCTCAAGGAGTAAAGCATAGAAATGCTAATACGGTTACTGACCCGGTTCGGCGATAAGATTAGCTCATTGGGCGCGCTGGTTTCTGCTATGGGATGCGCCATGTGTTTCCCGGCCATTGCCAGTCTGGGCGCTGCGGTAGGACTGGGTTTTCTCAGCCAATGGGAAGGTCTGTTTGTTAGCACGCTATTACCCCTGTTTGCCTGGATTGCCTTGGTACTCAACGGACTTGGCTGGTTCAGCCACCGGCAATGGCACCGTAGTGCGCTGGGTGTGGCCGGCCCCATTTTATTGCTGTTATCGCTCTATCCGTTTTTCCAGTACGGCTGGAGCAGCTATGTCACCTATTCAGCATTAGGCCTGATGGTTGCCGTATCGCTTTGGGATATTTTTTCACCGGCGAATAAACGCTGTGATGATGACAGCTGTGCTGTTTAACACGACGCAATGCCTGACTACTATTTGAGGAAAACGAATGATCTTACTATCGATAGAAGGGATGACCTGTCCAAGTTGCGTCGCCCACGTTAAAGAAGCACTCGATGCGATCGAAGGCGTTAATAAGGTTGAAATATCTTATGAAAACGCCAGAGCAACGATCACCACGAACGGTGGGGTCAGCGTAATCGTTCTCATTGGAGCAATAGAAGCTCTCGGTTATATCGCAAAAGAATCCACTGGCACTGCAAAAGAAATTACTTCACCGAACGACTGCTGTGACAACGAAAATGCAAGCAACACTGAAAGCAACCAAACTCAACACGTGGCGATTATCGGTACGGGTTCCGGCGCTTTTGCCTGCGCTATTAAAGCCGCTGAAGGTGGTGCCAAGGTCACTCTTATTGAGGGAGCCGATGTGATTGGCGGCTGTTGCGTGAATGTCGGCTGCGTACCCTCAAAAATTCTAATCCGCGCCGCTCAATTGGCTCAGCAGCAACGCAATAATCCCTTTACCGGACTGGAAAATCATGCGCCCCAATTGAGTCGAGTCTTGTTGACTCAGCAGCAGACCGCTCGGGTCGAAGAGCTGCGCGCGGCAAAGTACCAGAATATTCTGGAGACAAATCCTGCGCTTAGTTTACTTAAAGGTTGGGCGCAATTTAAAAATGCCAACACCCTGATAGTCAGAAAAAATGATGGAACCGAGCAGGCAGTTCACGCCGATAAAATCCTGATCGCTACCGGCTCCACGCCAACCATTCCTCCTATTGATGGTTTAACTGAAACACCTTATTGGACCTCTACCGAAGCGCTGTTTGCTCAGGAATTGCCGCAGCACCTGGTCGTGATTGGTTCGTCGGTTGTAGCGCTGGAAATTGCCCAGGCTTATCGCCGTTTAGGCAGTGAAGTCACCATATTAGCAAGACATACATTGCTTTATCGGGAAGATCCCTTGCTCGGTGAAAAACTCACCGGATGTTTTGAAAAAGAAGGCATTCGAGTATTAAACAGTACGCAAGCTACCAAGGTGACCCACGATGGAAGCCAATTTACATTGGAAACTAACGCGGGCGATCTACGCTGCGATCGTTTGCTGGTAAGCACCGGGCGACACGCCAATACTTGCCAACTCAATCTGGGCGCGGTGGGTGTTACGACCAACAAAAAGGGCGAAATCGTTGTTAACGAACGCATGGAAACCAATGTTCCCGGTATTTACGCCGCCGGAGACTGCTGCAACATGCCGCAATTCGTCTATGTCGCCGCGGCCGCCGGTAGCCGTTCCGGCATCAACATGACGGGCGGATACGCCAAACTGGATCTATCCACCATGCCAGCAGTGATTTTTACCGATCCCCAGGTGGCAACTGTTGGGCTCACGGAAGAGCAAGCCAACGCACAAGACATTGAAACCGACAGTCGTGTATTGGAGATGGAGAACGTGCCGCGCGCACTGGCGAATTTCGAGACCGATGGTTTTATCAAATTGGTGACGGAAAAAGCCACTGGCCGCCTGATCGGGGCGCAGATTCTGGCGCATGAAGGTGGAGAACTGATCCAGAGTGCGGCGCTGGCGATCCGCAACCGTATGACGGTGACGGAATTAGCCGACCAGCTTTTCCCTTACCTGACTATGGTGGAGGGTTTGAAGCTCTGCGCCCAAACCTTTAACAAGGATGTCAAAGAACTGTCCTGTTGTGCTGGGTAACGAACTTGAGTTGATCCGTATTCATTGATGGAAATGGCATTTTTCATTCGTAGTACGAAAGTGCCAATCAATTTTTTGAGTATAAGTAAAAAAGCAGTCAATTTACTATGACCTTGTTTTTTTAGGGAGGATAGATGAGCGACCATCTGCAAATTCGTTTACCCAGTACCAATATTTTTTTTCGCTCAGGCTTAGTTCTCGACCGGTATCTTTCAGTTGTCTTTGAAATAAATGGATTAGTCCGCTTAAGCCTAAGAAGGCTAAACCGACACATAAAATTGTCCAACTCGCTTGCCAATATGCGATTGCTAAAAACATAGTGGTGATGGTTATAAGGCCGATAGGACTAGCAATTGCTTTGAATCCCAAGTAGCTGAAAAAAACGATGGTGCAAATCAGAAATGGCAAAGCCGCTAACTTGGCAGATGCCGTTAATATTTCTGAGGGAAAAAAATGAGCCGCAGCCAAAGTCGCCAGAAAAAGCCCCAGTGATATAAACCAGCAGCGTGCTGGTAAAGATTTAAGTAATTTTATCATCTTAGTACTCTCAAAGTGCACGGGCGGTGCACAATCAAATCATGCATCAGCATTTTAGTTCTCAAAAAGTGCTCTAGTGGTTTGCTCGGCCATAATCTCGCACACAGGACATTTAAGCTGAATGCGCTGTTGAGATACCGTCAAATACAGACTGCCGCATCGACACCGGTGTAAGGATGCTAGCTGTGATCTTAAATCACGAGCTAGAACCCAACCTTCATTGATGGTCAGTTTTTTCCAGGGGATCTCAGCTGGAAGATCTGCTTCTTTTCTTGCAACCAAATACGCATCGTAAGCCTTCATCAAAGCATCGATATTTAATTGCTTGTAGACATTATCACCACCAATATTGACATAAAGCGCCATAAGCAGGGAGCCTTCAACTAATGCTCTTCTGCTTTTGACGATGGCATCAGATTCTGGCAATTGACCAGGACAAGGTGACTTGCCAGTCACTTCTTTGTGGAGCCTTCTGATAATGTGGATTGGCAAACCTGTATCGAGCGCGATAATGGTTGTTCGAAATCCGTATTTAATAAGCAGCGAGGCTCGGGTAAACAGCTCACTTTTGGACAGGTTATCAATCATGCATCCCCCTTGTTGTTTAGGGTTGATAATAAATAAGCGATTCTTGGGATACCTGTGCCTTTGCTCTTCACCATCTCAATCAGTTGGCTTTGGTTACCCCTTGGTTGAAACAGCATGAATGATGAGGTCGCCACTCGTTGCAGGTCGTCAACACCAGCATTAATCAGAGCATCAACCACATCGCGTGTAAGTCCAAAGCGCAAGACAGCCTCTTGCGGATCAATGCGCGCCAATTCCCGTGCTGCGTGCAGGTACGCCAAGTTTAATTGATAGAAGTCTTGTTGATTGGTTGTCATTGACGGACCTCCAGTTCATGTAAAATATTGCGATAAATAGAAAGCACTCTTTGCCCATACCAGCGTGCACGCTCTTCGTTCCAACTGTGATAGCGGCCTATGCCAAGCTCTAAATCGTTAGGTGAAGACTTGATTGCTTCGGCCAAAATACTGGAGCCGACGGTAAGGTTGGTGATGGGGTCTAGCAGTTCCGCCGCTGAGCTCACCCGATGCCCATGCCAATGCAAATTGATTTGCATTAGGCCAATATCGAGCTGGTATTTTTCACTCTCTTGCAGTGCTTGGTTTAACAGTTGCTCCGCTTCTGTCTTAGATTTGGCGTAGGTTGCATTTGAACCATTGCGAATTGCGTATGGCCATGGACTGGTCATGTTAAGACCTCGATGTGAGGCCGACTCAGCCAAGGCAACGGCGTAGAGCATGACTGGATCAATACCAACACTTTGTGCTGCTTTTTCCCACTGATAGCCCGGAAACGCATAGACTGAAGTGCTTGCAGACATGGCTATCACTAGGGCAATGGTTTTTGCTTTAATCGTTTTCATTTTTGTCCTCTAATTGATTTCCGAGAAGCGCCTGAATGGCTTTCGGGCTTATTCTTTTTAATGGCACTGCGCTAAAGTCGGCGATGCCTCTCGTATAAACTTGTGCCGCTTTTGACCAGTCGCCTACGGCAACAGGCGTTTGCATATCAAATCCTTTTTGCTGGTTCTGATGGTCTGCAATACCCTGTAATAGCCTTGGGTATTCACCCACTTCGTCCCGTAGCAAGTAAGCCTGGTAGCGTGTTAAAAACTCTTTTTGCTTAAAGGGGTATTCCCTGTCATCAACCTTGCAGAGTTCAACCCATCCACCCATATCTGAAATCACGCGGTGGATAAGCGCATCGTCAAACATCACTGATGTCCAAGCGCCAACCTGACGAACAGCCTTGTCAACTTTGTTCCAAGCAACCATGGCTCTTGAGCCCGAGTTGCCGTCGATATGCTTGATGACGTCAGCGGGCTTTGGAAAAAATTGCCCAGTATCCGGTGATTGAATATGCCGAGTCAGACCGATTCGCACTTCTTCAATGCTATAAGCACGAAGGGCTTCAAATGCGATGGATAGCAATTGTGGTGATACGCTTTTGCCATACATGGCCCAAGCAGCTCCCCAAACTTCAGCAAACTCGCGTTTATCAACCTCCTGCACTTGAACGAACCTCCCGAATACCCGGTCCGGCCCAGCTTTCAGCAATGCGGCGATTGCTTTCTTCAATATTCAATTGGTGATTGCTGCCCTTTAGGCTCGTCGATGATTGCTGTACTTCATCAATGCGAACGTACTCGTCTTCCCATTGCCGGTTTAAAAGCCAGTTATGTGGCATAGGGGTCTTAGTCCGATCTTGATACTGCAATCGGTTTTCTCGTTGCTCTTTCCAGCGTGTTAGCACTTCCAAGGCGAGTTCATGGTCTTCATTGAGGCCCATGCGTAGCCATTCTTCTTTGGCTTTCGCTTTTTTTTCTTTGCGTATTTGTACATCCCAGAAGTCTTCAAACTGTATCTGGTCAACAGTTTTAACTGTTGGTTTATTGCTTCTCTCAGAGTCATCCGACCGTTGAGAGTCCCTTACCGGGTTGCCATCAGGCATAAACAATGATGAAAATTCTTCTGGAAGCCGAGCTTGAAAAGCGGCAAGAGATTTCAAAAGCGATGCCATACCAACGAAGTCGGCAGGTACATCTTTAAGCAACCGAAAGGCTGCCTTACCTTGGTTTGGGTTTTCGATTGGGTTGTGCTTCAGAAAGCTTCGAATCAAAGTCCAACCAGATCCCTCGCAACGAATCAGGAACTGATCTTGTTCTAACTCACTTAACGTCTTGGCAACCTGTTGCTCATCCCAGTTCAAGTCAGAAGCAACGTAACCAATCGGCAGTCGAAAGCAGCCAAGCAAATTACAATGTGGGCATGTAAGCAAATACAGTCCTAGCAACTTCGCAGAGTCACTCCAGGACAAAACGTTTTGCTTTAGCCAAAAGCGGGTATAGACCTTGCCATAATCACGCATGGAGGTACTCGCTTCTGTGTTTACGTAAAATGCTGACCATTACTTGCCCTTAATCCTACTGGTTACTGGCTTTCAGCTCGCTTGGGCATTCGGGGTAGATGTCCGGTCTTAACTGAGATCGGGTTACCTGTCCTTGCGTAGCTTGTTCGATGGGTAAAACGAATTCAGCGGGAACACGCCCTGATTTATTCAACCAAAACCAGACGTTTTGCTGTTTTGAGTTGATGGCTCGCGCTAATGCTGATTGCCCGCCGACCAAATCAATGGCACGGCGGAGATGTTTTTGTGTCGTGTTGAACACTTCCATACCGTCTCCTGTTACAATAATAACTGTTACAAGATTGAATGTTACAGTTTTAACTGTAGACAAGTCAACAGTTAAAATTGTTGAAAGGCTACAGTTTTATTTGTAGAATACGGGCTTATGAAAACTTTATCCGAACGACTAAACCATGCCTTGCAGCTTACTGGGGTGACTCAGTCTGAGTTGGCTCGTCGCATTGGTATCAAACAGCAGTCGATCAGCCAGATTTGCTCTGGTAAATCGGCTAGGTCTCGTTACACCATGCAGATCGCGGAGGCGCTTCGCGTGAATGCTCATTGGCTCGCCACAGGTGATGGCGAGATTGGCTTGGGGGTCGGTAATGTAGAAGTCGGGCCTGATATTAAGGGAAGAATTCCTCTCATTAACTGGGTTCAGGCCGGTGATTGGACTGAAATAGCGGAGGGATTTGCCCATGAAGATGCTGAGGAGTGGCGTGACGTCACTGGGAAAGCACATGAGGGTTGTTTCGCACTTCGCGTAAAAGGCGACAGTATGGAAAATCCAAGCGGAAAAAAATCCATACCTGAGGGAGCAGTGATCGTTGTTGATCCTGAGTTACCTTATTCATCAGGTTCATTGGTTGTTGCGCGTTTGGATGATTCGAAAGAAGCAACCTTTAAGCAGTTGGTTATTGATGGTGAACAGAAGTACCTAAAACCTTTGAACCCGCAATACCCTGCAATACCGATCAACGGCAACTGCACCATCATTGGTGTAGTACGACAAGCTATCATCGATTTCTGGTAGCAAAGGAATTTGTGGTTTAGCCACAGTTGTTCATGAGCTGAAGAAGCAACGATTGCAAACAGCTACAACTGAGCATTGGCGCACGCTGAGAGTAAATGGTAACCGATTAGATAACCATTGATTGTTTATAAAGTCAAGATCAGCGAAAATAGCGGCCAATTACGATTAACACGACGGATTTGACAAGCGAAGAACTGAAAAGAGAGTACTTCCAAAAGTGTGTACAAATCCGTGTACAAACTAAAAGAATTTATACATGGCAAACCAAGATTTTCTCAATGAAATCAATAAGCGAAGGACCTTTGCTATCATCTCGCACCCGGATGCGGGTAAAACCACGATTACAGAAAAAGTTCTGTTATTCGGACAAGCGATTCAAAAAGCGGGTACCGTAAAGGGTCGTGGCTCAAACCAGCACGCAAAATCAGACTGGATGGAAATGGAAAAAGAACGTGGTATCTCGGTAACTACGTCTGTTATGCAATTTCCTTACAATGAGCGTCTAGTTAACTTACTTGATACTCCGGGACACGAAGACTTCTCTGAAGATACTTATCGTACACTGACTGCGGTTGACTCATGCCTAATGGTCATCGACGCAGCGAAAGGTGTTGAGGATCGTACTCGTAAATTAATGGAAGTAACACGCTTACGTACCACACCTATCGTAACTTTCATGAATAAGTGTGACCGTGATATTCGTGATCCAATGGAGTTATTAGACGAAGTTGAAACTGAGCTAAACATTGCTTGTGCGCCGGTAACTTGGCCGATTGGTTGTGGTAAAGAGTTTAAAGGTGTGTATCACATCCACCGTGAAGAAACGATTTTGTATAGCACAGGTCAAGGCCACACAATTCAAGAAGTTCGCGTTATCAAAGGTTTAGATAACCCTGAGCTTGATACTGCGATTGGTAGCGAACTTGCTGAGCAGCTTCGTGAAGAGCTAGAGTTAGTAATTGGTGCATCACACGAGTTTGATTTAGATCTGTTCTTAGCGGGCGAACTATCACCAGTCTACTTTGGTACAGCACTTGGTAACTTTGGTGTTGACCATGTTCTTGATGGCTTAACTGAGTGGGCTCCTGCGCCATTACCACGCGAAACAGAAGACCGCCAAGTTGCTGCAACAGAAGATAACTTCTCTGGCTTCGTATTTAAAATCCAAGCGAACATGGACCCTAAACACCGTGACCGTATCGCCTTTATGCGTATAGTATCTGGCAAATATAGCCAAGGTATGAAGATGAACCATGTGCGTATTGGTAAGCAAGTGAGTATTTCTGATGCGGTAACCTTTATGGCTGGTGATCGTGAGCGAGCGCAAGATGCTTACGCAGGTGACATCATTGGTTTACATAACCACGGTACAATTCAAATTGGTGATACCTTCACGCAAGGTGAAAAAATGAAGTTTGGTGGTATTCCTAACTTCGCGCCAGAATTATTCCGTCGTATTCGCTTAAAAGATCCATTAAAACAAAAGCAATTGTTAAAAGGCTTAGTTCAGTTATCTGAAGAAGGTGCTGTGCAAGTATTTAGACCGCTTATTAATAACGACCTTATCGTTGGTGCGGTCGGTGTACTACAGTTTGACGTAGTTGTTGCGCGCTTAAAAGCAGAATACAACGTTGATGCGATTTACGAAGGTGTGAGTGTTAACACTGCACGTTGGGTAAGCTCAGACGATACCAAAAAGCTTGAAGAGTTTAAGCGTAAGTGCGAAAGCAACTTAGCGCTTGATGGTGGCGATAACCTTACTTATATCGCGCCAAGCCGTGTAAACCTAAACTTGTCGATGGAACGCTATCCAGACATCAAGTTTAACCACACGCGCGAAAACTAATACGCTAAGTCTGCTTCAAATTTAAGTGCCCGTACAGCGGGCCATAAAGGTAAAAATTACAATGAATATTCGTACTCTTTTAATCGACAAAGCAATTGCTGCTATGGTTGCAGCAGGGTTACCTGAAGACACTAATCCAGCGGTAACACAAAGTACACGTCCACAGTTTGGTGATTATCAAATCAATGGCGCAATGGGCGCGGCTAAAAAATTAAAATCAAACCCGCGTGAACTTGCACAAAAAATTATTGATAACCTAGACCTTGCAGATATCGCAGAAAAAACAGAAATCGCGGGTCCTGGTTTTATCAACATTCACTTAAAGCCTGAGTTCTTATCAGCTAGCTTAAAAGCAGCAAACGAAGACGAAAAGCTAGCAGTTGCGCCACATGCAACAGCACAAAAAGTAGTTGTTGATTACTCATCACCTAACCTTGCTAAAGAAATGCACGTAGGTCATTTACGTTCAACCATCATTGGTGATGCGGTTGTTCGTGCCCTTGAGTTCCGTGGTGATGAAGTTGTTCGTCAAAACCACATGGGTGACTGGGGGACTCAGTTTGGTATGTTAATCGCGCACTTAGAAGATCAAATCAACCAAGGTGTAGACTTAGAGTCTGTAGCGCTGGCCGATCTTGAAACCTTCTACCGTGATGCGAAAAAACGCTTTGATGATGAAGAAGGGTTTGCCGACAAAGCCCGTAATTACGTTGTTAAATTACAAAGCGGCGACGCACACTGCGAAAAGCTGTGGAAGTTATTCATTGCCACTTCTGTAAAGCATTCTGAAGAAGTTTATAAGCGTCTAAACGTAACACTTACGCAAGATGACATCATGGCAGAAAGTGCTTACAACAGTGAACTTGCAAACATCATCGCACTATTGAAAGACAAAAATATTGCCGTTGAGTCTGATGGCGCACAAGTCGTGTTCTTAGATGAGCTTGCTAACAAAGACGGCGAGCCTTCAGTGTTTATCGTACAGAAATCAGGTGGTGGTTTCTTATATGCGACAACTGACTTAGCTGCTTGTGATTACCGCTCAAATAAACTGGGTGCTGATCGCATCTTAATCTTTGTAGATGCACGTCAAAGCTTACACTTCAATCAAGTTGAGCTAACCGCACGTAAAGCAGGTTTATTACGTGATGAAACAAGTTATGAGTTCTGCCCATTCGGCACCATGATGGGTGAAGACGGTAAGCCATTCAAAACACGTACTGGCGGTACCGTTAAGCTTGCTGATTTACTTGAAGAGTCAATCACTCGTGCCGCAGCTAAACTAGCTGAGCGTGAGTCAGACTTAAGCGACGAAGAGCGTAGCGAAATTGCCCGTAAAGTAGGTATTGGCGCAGTAAAATATGCGGATCTTTCTAAGCACCGTACTAGCGACTATATCTTCAACTGGGACACAATGCTGAGCTTTGAAGGTGCGACAGCGCCTTACTTACAATATGCATATACACGTGTTCGCAGTATCTTCCGTAAATCAGGTATTGATGCGGCGTCATTAACAGCAGACGTTGCAATCAACGAGCCGCAAGAAAAAGCGCTGGCACTTAAACTTCTTCAGCTAGAAGAAGTACTCGATCTAATGATCAGCGAAGCGACACCGCACGTATTATGTGGATACCTATACGAACTAGCAAGCCTATACATGACGTTCTACGAAGCATGCCCAGTTCTAAAAGAAGGCGTAGAGCCAAGTGTTCGTGACAGCCGTTTAGTACTTTGTAATTTGGTTGCGAAGACACTGAAATCAGGATTGGATCTTTTAGGTATCGAAGTCATGGAGCAAATGTAATCTGCTTCGTGTAGTTCGCTTTGACTGCGTTGTCGTGCTTTTTTAACCGAAGTCACATACAAAACACGTATGCTCCTTGGTATAAAAAAGCACTTCGCCTTGTCAGCACTCCTACACTTGCAGAACGTTTAAGAGCTCGTAGGGATAAGTCGGTTTTCCGCCTTGTCTTAGGCTAAACTACCTAGGTGAATTCTGCTTCGTAGGTTGGGTAGAGCGCAGCGAAACCCAACATAAATCGCAGGCCCTAGACTCTAGGCGCTAGGGGAGTAGCTTGTAGAGCCTAGAACTTAGCTTCGTAGGTTGGGTAGAGCGTAGCGAAACCCAACAAATTGACAGCTCAATAACCTTGATTAATCTTTAGCTGATAGCTGATAGCTGATAGCTGATAGCTGATAGCTGATAGTAGCGATAGAGGGAATTTTATGAAACTTGAAGATATTCGCCGTGAATATTTACAGGATGGTTTATCTGAAGACATGCTTGATGCATCTCCAATCAAGCAGTTTGAGAAATGGCTTGAGCAAGCTGTTGCAACTAATTTGCCTGATCCTACGGCGATGGTCGTTGCAACGGTTGATGAGCATGGTCAGCCTTCGCAGCGTATTGTGCTGTTAAAGCATCTTGATGAAAATGGCTTTGTGTTTTTTACTAATACCGGCTCGCGCAAAGCGCAGGAGCTAAAAGGTAACAACAAAATTTCTCTGCATTTCCCATGGCACCACATGGAGCGACAAGTCATAGTCTACGGCGAGGCTAAACCCTTACCAACAACTGCTGTGGCTAAGTACTTTTTAACGCGTCCTAAAGAAAGCCAGTTAGCTGCATGGGCTTCTCAGCAAAGTCGTCCAGTGTCATCACGTAAGGTATTAATGGAAACATTTGCGAAAATGAAGCAAAAGTTTTCTGAGGGTGAAATTCCATTGCCTGATTTTTGGGGAGGCTATTGTGTTGAGCCTACTAAAATTGAATTTTGGCAAGGCGGAGCACACCGCTTACATGACCGCTTTATGTATCAACGCCAAGCCGATGGTAGTTGGCAGTTTGGCCGCTTAAATCCGTAAATGCGTTTTATCGATTCCCACTGTCACCTTGATTTTAGCGAATTTGATGAGACTCGCACAGAGCTTATCACAGCATGCAAGCAAGTAGGGATCGAGCACTTTATTGTGCCGGGTGTGAGCTTGGCGCAATCGACAAAACTATTATCGTTTACTAAATCAGAGCCGAGTATTTCAGTGGCTTTAGGTTTACATCCTTATTTTTTATCTGATCACCAAACTCATCATCTCGCTGAACTAGAGCAATTAGCGAAAACCCATTCAGGGCAGTTTATTGCCATCGGTGAGTGCGGCCTTGATCGAAGCATCGATAACCTCGATAAACAAACGCAGTTATTTGAAGGACAGATAGAGCTTGCCAACCAACTCGCTTTACCACTTATTGTGCATCACAGGCAAAGCCATGATTTAATTGCTCGCTCATTTAAGCGCTGCAAACCAAAGTTTGGCGGGGTAATTCATGCCTTTTCTGGCTCAGAACAACAAGCTCAGAGTTATATAAAACAAGGATTTAAACTTGGTGTTGGTGGTGTGATAAGTTACCCGCGTGCTGCTAAAACTCGTAAAGTTATCAGCTTAATTGAGCTGCAGCATTTAGTGCTTGAAACCGACTCGCCATCAATGCCGCTGGCAGGTTTTCAAGGGCAGGTTAATACGCCGCTAAAGGTGCGCGATGTATTTACTCATTTATGTGAGCTTAAAGGCGCGACAGGCGATGCAAAGCTGCAACTAGCTGCAGAACTCTACGATTCTTGCTCTGAACTTTTCTTGATATAACGATTTATTTGCCAAAGCTTCAAGCCTCGACCTAATTGCCAAGTGAATATACAGGTGATCACCAGCATTAATAACACTTGTCGCCCTAAGTCATGGAAATTACTGTGGCTGGTTGCAATAGAAGCCTGTGTTAAATAGGTTATCGATACAAAACCAATTGGCCTTTCATTATCACTTATCACAGGCTCTACAAATGGGGTTTTAAGCTTACTTATACCAGGGGTTGAATCGGGTAATAAACCAAAGGTGTGGTGGCTTTGCCAATTATCACTGGCAGCAATTTGAATACCTTGCTGATCGTAAATCGTTGCCGCTAACACATACTCATCTTCAGCAATGTGATTACACAACGCATTTAATTCAGGTTTATTTTTTTCTTGTAGCGGCGTTTTGGCATTCAGTGCCATAAACTTGGTTAAGCTTATCGCTGTGCTATCAGCGCTATCATAAAGTAATTGGTGGCTTTGAAAGCTACTATTCATGGCAACCCAACTTAACAGCACAAAACAGGCTGTAGCCAAGCTTAAGCGCACAACACGTTGGCGATAAGTGGCTGAAAAGGGAATTTTAAGTTGGTTATTTTTCATAGTCACCGTATACGTTACTGACAGCATTTAATTTTGATGGTACAACATGATAACTTTAACAGCCCCTTGAGTGCGAGTGCCAAAAGCACTTCCAAGGACAGACATAAGTCTAATGTGGAGCCACTATGTCACAGCTTAGCTTAGCTGCTACACCTTCAGCAAATTTAGCTGAACAAATCAGCCTAAATTGCTGGTATAAAATTGAAAATAAACACCTTATTACAACAGACTTTACGCCAAAAGCAAATCAAGGCGTGTTCAGTATTGCTTTTGGTAATGAGCTTAATGCTGAGCAATTAGTCGCGATTAGTGATTTTTTAGCCGCGCAAGGGTTTAGTAATTTATCGCTTTGTTGTTATCAGCCAGTCGCAGACATGCCAGTAGCGTGGGGCTTTCATAGCGAAACAACAACAGTACTTAGTCCACTAGTATTAGTGGAATTTGCAAAGCAATTGGGTATTCAATTGGTGCAATTAACGGATCCGCCAACGGTAAATGAACCAGGCTTATTGCTGATGGATATGGACTCAACAGCTATTACTATTGAATGTATCGACGAAATTGCGCGCCTAGCCGATGTTTATGACGAAGTTGCAGCGGTAACCGCGCAAGCTATGGCTGGTCAACTAGATTTTGCACAAAGCTTAAAGCAGCGTGTTGCTAAGCTTGAAGGTATCGATGGTGACTTAATTGATGGCTTAAAAGCGCGTTTACCGCTGATGCCGGGGGTGAGTGAATTATGCCAATACCTAAAAGCGCATAATTGGCATTTAGCAATCGCATCAGGTGGCTTTGTGCCTTTTGCAGAGCAAGTGCAGTCACTGCTTGATTTAGATGAAGTGCATGCGAATACCCTTGAGTTCAAAGATAATCGTTTAACAGGCAAGGTCATAGGCACGATAGTTGATGCTGAGGAAAAAGCCCGTGTACTTAAACGAATCGAACAAAGGCTTACCTTAAATAACCGCCAAACTGTTGCCATGGGTGATGGAGCAAACGACTTAAAAATGATGGCTGCTGCAGGGCTTGGTGTTGCTGTGCACGGTAAACAGAAAGTAGTTGAGCAAGCACAAACAGCAATTAATGAAGGCTCATTACTACAAGTTGCCTACTTGCTTGGCCTACCATTAGATTACTCGCTTTAACCATGTTGCTTTGCGTTTACTCATTTCATTGATCAACCTTTGGTCAATATCAAAATGGGTAAGCGCTTCGTCGGTAATATCAATTATATCGCCTACGCCAGCTACTGCCCATAGCGCTTCTTCAAGATCTTTTGCTTTATGTAATGCGTACTGACTAATATATTTCAATTCATTCGCCAAATAATCAATATCAGGCCGCCCTGTGCGAGAAATGTACAGCCTGAAAATATATACTAAATCGCTTTTTAGTGCTTTTTTTACAAACAAGGTTTGTGGTTTATAGTCATCTTCACTAATACAACGACTAGTAATGGCATCGCTTATAACGGTTTTACGTGGGTCAAAGCGAACAAATAAAGTGAATGGTAACGGTGGGTCTTGGCGACTACGGTCTTTGACCAGCGGTGTGATCACTTCTGTAATTTGATCTGTCGATAAGAAACCATCGATACTAGTTGTTTCATTTAACAATCCAAAATTTTGTAATAAAACATGCAGTGGGCTTGGGTATAAGCCTTGGCCAATAGCGCCGGTTTTAAAATGCGCTGCTTCTTTATGTAAATAAAACGGAAACTGGCATACGCTTTTAGTCACCATATTTCTTAGTGCAGTAGATAGCCCTGGAATTTTAGGGGATTCTTCACAAACACGTAGCTTGTCTTTGTTGTTATCAATTAATACCGTGAAAAACTTAATTGCCATATGCGGTAAGTCAGTAATTCGATGCACTTTTAAATTCACGGTGGTCAGTGACTTACTCACCGCCATGACTTCATAAGCAAGGTTTGTTAAATCATGCTTTTTGGTGATTTTTTGCAATTCAGGCAAGTTTAATTTAATGATATCGCCTTTTTTGAACTCAACAGGCTGGTCGAACTCAATTTGTAAGCCCATCACAGATAAGTCACGGGTATGGCCTGTAATAGTTTGCTCATGGTGTTCTACACTTACAGCTGTTTTGTATAAATAGCGTTTATGAGCACGAAGGTTCACATACTCAAGCGCCACAGGCTCTAAATGAGGGGGCGTTTTATGCTTACTGTGACCAAACTGTTTAAGTTGGTTTACCGCATCTTTATTGTAATCAAGCTGTTGGTACGTTTGTTGTTCAAACTTAGTACCGATTGAGGTCAAAATAAGTAGATATTTAACATCTTTGATCAACCCTTGCACACGAGGTGTCGGTGGCTTATTTAGTTTTTCGATGTTTTTACCAGCACTGCTTGGTAGCGACAGTGGAATATACGAATCTTCCGGATGGCTTGGCATCAACTGAAGCTTAAAGCATTGCCAGCTATCTTTCTGGCTACCAAATCCTAAAAATAAATTTTTTAAGTTTGGTTGGCTATCAAGCTCAGATCGAGTTGCAGAATAATAATAAATTTTCCCGGCAACGGTATGAGTAAAAGTATATAAATACTCTTCTTTAACAGCTTCTGGAGAGCTTAGTAAGTCTCCCAATCGTTGTTGATTGATGATGCTGTACAGGCAAGACAACTTACGCTCATCACAAAAATAGCGTTGAATAAAAATATTATTTTCTGTGGTTAGCGCAAGGCTAGGATATAGCTTATCACCCTGTAGGCTTAAAAAGGTATAAAGTGAGGTAACACGAGGGATATAGTATTGCTCGTAGCCTTTTGAAACAACAGCATCTAAGGTGTTGTCGAGATTAACCTTATAGCGACGTTTATTGCCATGGATAAAGCTTTCTAGAAACTCATCAAATTTTTCGTTATTTTCAATAAAGGTACGCTTTAGGCGTATATGGTTATATTCACGAGAAACTTTCTCTACCGCTACGATTTCATATTGAATACCGTTTTTTAAACCAAGCTCAAAATCTTGCTCTAAGCCAACTAAGCGAAGACCTATTAACTGACCTTTTTTAACTTGATAACGTGGAGCTAGTTTTATTTTAGCGCCGCTCAGAGAAATATCAGACGTTGATGCTGCAACTTTGTTGTCTTTATCGAGTTCAACGGTGATTTTAATTGAGTAATTCATCCGCTCTTCGCGGCGACTCTCGTATGATGCAAACTTAATAACCTTAGCTGGCTGCTCTGTAGCGGCACTATCGTCAGCTAAAGCTTGCTCAGCGGCTTTTTTCTGCATTACCCGGTGATTGTTTTCGGTGTTCATTACCGCTTCGTAAACAGCAAGAGTATAACCACCGTGGCGTTTTATAGCATCTTCGAACACTTCAATGGCGGTATCGTCCATAAAGTGTTGTTTGCCATCATATTCGTAGGGTTTGACTTGACCAGTTACTTGACCACGTAAATCAATAAAGCGAGCTACTGGCTGAGATAAGCGTGACATTTCCATTTTAATCAAAAACTGCTCTGGCTTCGTTAAGCTAGCTGTCTTTGATTTAAATAATTTGTCAAACTTAGGAGTGCCTAAATGCGCCTTTAGCTCTTCAACTAGGCTCTCATATTTAAGCAAAATGTCTTCAGCCATTTATAAAACCATCACCGTCTATCTAAAAAAGTAGGTATACTTGCAGGTAGTACATTATTAAAACTTGAGTAATCGCTACTTTTTTATTGTATTAGTTATTGTTATAAGTACCTGCCAAATAAATGGCAAGATTTGTAAAGTTTTATTTATAAGCAAAAAATGTGCCTTAAAGCACTTTTTATTGCGCTTATAGCTGTGTAAAAAAGCCGAACAGATTTAAGTTCAAAGGCTTTAGCTCATAAAACTACTATACATGAAATATTTAGCTAGTCAGTTTTTTAAGTTACTAATTAGTCAAAATAGAATAATTCAATAGGTAAGGCCGAATGGCAAAATCAGCAAAAATCGAATTTGTTTGCACTGAGTGCGGCATGAACTATCAGCGCTGGCAAGGGCAGTGTAAGTGCGGTGCATGGAATACACTTGCAGAATTTAAACCATCGGCAGGGCAATCAAAGCAAGCGGCAAGTCGTGCTGCAGTGGCAGGCTATGCCGGTATCGCAAGCGGTGGCTCAAAGAAAATCAACGAAGTTGCAACCACCGAGGCAGAAAAACGCCTTACCGAAATCGGTGAGTTAGACAGAGTATTAAGCGGTGGTGTAACGACAGGTTCCGTCAACATTATCTCAGGCGACCCTGGTGCCGGTAAAACGACTTTGTTGTCTGATTTAGTTGCACGTATGTCAAAGCTGATGCCGTCTTTATACTGTACAGCGGAAGAGTCTTTATCTCAGTTTAAAAACCGAGTGAATCGCTTGCGCTTAGATTATAACGAAGATGAGCTTTATTTGCTTTCTGAAACCAGTGTTGAAGCAATCATTGAAGAACTCGATAAAAACAAAATTAAATTTGCAGTTATCGATTCAATTCAGGCAGTGGTGACAGAAACGGCAAATGGTAGTCCAGGTTCACCGTCACAGGTAAAAAGTGCAGCTCAGGCATTAACGCAATACTGTAAGCAAAACGATGTAACTATGTTCATCATTGCCCATGTAAACAAAAATAACGAAATTGCTGGGCCGCAAACACTGGTACATATAGTTGATGCCTTACTGCATATTGATACTAATGATGGGCAAGTCAGAACATTGCGTGCCAATAAAAACCGTTTTGGTGATATCGACACAGTGGGTATTTTCAGAATGTGTGAACGCGGAATGCTGAGCGTTGATAACCCGAGCGAAATCTTTTTATCAGGCTCGAGTACTGAATCTCCAGGCTCAGCCATTACCTGTATACGTAAAGGTAACCGTAACTTACTACTCGAAATTCAATGTTTAACTACAGAAACCGAAGCTGAGTTCCCACAGCGGGTATGTGTTGGTTTGAACATGAATCGTATTAAGATGCTCACGGGAATTTTACGTAAACACACAAAGACAAAAATCTTTCACGACACCTTTTTTAATATTGTCGGTGGCTTAAAAATCGATGAGTCAGAGACTTGTATCGATTTAGCATTGGTTGCAGCGTTATTAAGCAGCTTGAACGAATTTGTTGTACCACGCACCACCTGTATTATGGGCGAACTTAGTTTAAATGGTGATGTAAGACCAATCGACAGCGGCGTACCTCGAGTGAAGGAGGCTGCGCAACACGGCTTTACAGAGATTTTTATTCCGCATCGCAATTACCATAAATCAATGGAAGGGCTTGGCGCTAAGATCACGCCAGTGAAAACCGTGCATGAACTATTGTCGTTAATCAACTAATGATACACTGCTAAAAATTTACACCAATTAAAGGAAATAAAATGAAAAAGTTAATTATAGCAGCGGTTGTTGCTGCGGCTGTTGGCGGTGCGTTTTACGCAAACTACGCAGCTACACAGGAAGTAAAAAAGGTCGTTGATCAGCAAATAAGTGCATTATCAGCGCAAAGTGGTGTAGATATTACTTACAATGATATTTCAGCAAATGTATTTGCTAGCAGCATGCAGCTTTCAGGGATTAAGGTTCAAAGCTATACTGGTGATGAGATGATTGCCACAATCGACAATATTGAAGTGACAGGATATGAAGTCGATGCAGTGCCGCCTCACACTGGATTTGTAATGAAGAGCTTTCGTTTTAGTGATGACTTTTTAGCGCAACTTCCTGAAAATGCGAACAATAAGTTAGCATCTGCAAGCTATGACGTAAATTCATCGCTAGATTATGATAAAGACACTGGTAGCAGTGATTTTGCTTTAAACGTTATTGCAAACCAAGTTGCTGATGTGCGTTTTAACTTAGGCCTTGCCAACTCAACGCCATTAATGGAAGCATCAATGGCAATAAGTAAAATGCAAAATGAAGCGCAAGGTGCAGAGCTGACTTTAGAGCAACAACTGCAACAGCAATCAAAAATGATGGCTGCAATGACTCAACTTGAGCCACGTAGCATTAATATGTCGATCGCCGACGAAGGTGAGCTTAAAGCAGTTGTTGATAGTTTCTTAGAAGCACAAGGTATGAGCCACGAGCAGTTCCAACAGACTGTTGCCATGCAGTTACAACAGGCGCCAGTAAGTGAAGAGCTAGCAGCTGCTATCACAAACTTCGTAAGTGGATTGTCTGAATTGACTGTGTCAGCAAGCTTACCTGAAGGAAAAACCATGATGGAGATAAACCAACAGATTATGGCGTTAATGGGGCAGCCAGAAGAATTAGCTAGCTACATTAATTTACAAGCAAGCGGTAAATAAACCTCTGTTAAATTATTAACCTTAAAGTGTCGGGTTGTTTAATGCGTTCACTTTAAGGTTATTTCTGATCTGGGTTACACCATGACTGTGCTCCAAAAATTTCTGCGCTAAAGCACGTTGAAATCCTGTTTCTGCAATTCCTTTTAATTCAACAGTATTGCCATCGATAATCACCTGAAGATGTTTAATCTTAAAATTCGGATTATTTGTTAACTTTTTCAGGGCCATTTGTTGTAGGCGAGGTTGTGCCGATGTGCTGGTTGTTAGCACGCTAGTATTGGCACTCACATTCGTTGCGCAAGCAAGTAAAAAAATACAGCTTAATAAAGTAATTACTATGGTTAATTTGAAGCGGCTCATACAATTCCCTCGTTGTTCTAGTCTGCTGTGAACTATTGCTGAACCAGTTACAATTATTATTCCATTTTTTAAGCTTTTGAATTTAATTGATTTTCTATTTTTGCCGGTCTGTATGGGTAAGAAAGTGTGAACTAATTACACACTAAATAAGTAAAAAGGGTAGGGTACAAAAATGCCGAGGCAAGCTCGGCATTTTTACTTTTATGATGTTAAAGTTAAAACTACTTTTTCTTCTTCGTTTTAGCTTTGGCTTTTTTCTTTGCCTTCATTTTTACTGGATCTTTTTTCTTCTTAGATGGGATCTTCGCTTCTTTGTGCTGTGGCTCAAGCCCTTTAATTACGCGGCGTTTAAGCTTTTGCTCAATGTAGCGCTCAACTTTACCAACAATTGCCACATCATGAGCTTCAATAAATGAAATCGCAATGCCTTTTTTACCAGCACGGCCAGTACGTCCTATACGGTGTACATATACGTCTGCGGTGCGTGGCATATCAAAGTTGATAACATGGCTGATATCAGCAACATCAATACCACGAGCAGCAACATCTGTTGCAACTAGGATATTGTTGCGGCCAGAGTGAAAGTTTTCCATCGCTTTCATGCGCTTATCTTGTGGCATTTCACCGCGTAACCAAGCAACACGAAGACCTTCGTTATTTAGCTCGCCAACCAGTGTCTCAAGGCGTTCACGAGTTTTAACAAACACAATTGCTTTATGAATGTCGTCACCATTTAACGTTTCAACCAACATTTTTAGCTTGTGGTCGTAGTCATCCGCAAGGTGAACCCATTGATGGATTTTGCCTTTCTCTTTACGTGAAGATTCGGCTTCAAGCAGTGCCGGATCGTTTAAGATTCGCTCTGCAAATAACTCAACGCTGTCACCTTCAAGGGTGGCTGAGAATAAGAAACATTGACGGCGGTTACGTGCTTCATCACAAATGCGTAGCATTTCTTTACGAAAACCCATGTCTAGCATGCGGTCAGCTTCATCAAGAATAAGCATTTCAACGTTTTCAGCATGGAAGTTCTCTGTTTCGAGGTACTCCATTAAACGCCCTGGTGTGGCAATGAGAATATCGTTATTGCTTTCGAAAATTTCTCTGTGTGTCCCGTAGTTTATACCACCTGTCACAACCCCAATTTTAAGATGAGTTTGTGCTGCGAGTAATTCACATTGCTCATGAATTTGGTAAGCAAGCTCACGGGTTGGTGTCATGATCAATACGCGTGCAAAGCCAGGATCGCGACGCGGGAAATCAAGCAAGTATTGAATTGCAGGGATCAAAAACGCGGCTGTTTTACCCGTACCAGTAGGGGCAGATGCCAAAATATCACGACCTTGAAGTGCTTCAGGGATCGCTTGTTGTTGAATACTGGTTGGCGTATCAAAACCCATTTTATTAATGGCATTTAACAGCTTGTTATCGATATCAAATTCAGAAAATTGCATAGAGTGACATAAATAGAGGACAATTGAGCCTAATTATACGCGTTAACGCGGCTGTGGTGAATGAAAAGGTGAAAAAATGTCAGGCTTTGTGTTTAAACAATTTACGGTAACGCAAACGCGCGCAGCGATGAAAGTATCGACCGATGGTATTTTGTTAGGGGCGTGGGCTGATGTGAGTGGTGCTAAGGGCATTTTAGACATTGGTACAGGCACAGGGTTGTTGGCGTTAATGGCAAAACAAAGAGCGCCTGATGCAAAGGTAAGTGCCATTGAAATTGATTCTGGTGCCTGCAGTGATGCCCGAGATAACTTTGCGGCTAGCCCATGGCCTGATATAAACCTTTTCGAAGGAGCTGCGCAGTCATTTAATGCAGCAGAGCCTTTTGATGCGATCATCACCAACCCACCTTATTTTAATGCGAGCCTAAAAGGTGATAATCATGCTCGAAATACTGCCCGCCATACTGATGGCCTTAGCTTCAGCGAATTAATAGCATCATGTTCTAGACTGAGTCACAGTAAAACACGCTTGAATGTTATCTTGCCTTGCGTAGAGGCACAACAATTCATTGCTGTTGCCGAGCAAGCTGGCTGGTACTTAAATCGCCATTGCTTGGTTCGCAGCAGCGACAAAAAGCAAGCGAGCCGAAGCCTGATGCTATTCAGCCAAAACAACGGTGAATGCGAAACAACGTCGTTAACCATACATGCAGCTGATGGCAGCTACAGCCAAGATTATAAGGAGCTATGTAAAGCTTTTTACCTAAAGATGTAATGGTTATTCAGCAATGCTCGTTTCAAGGCCATCTTCACTTAAGAGCAAGGTATATGACTGCCCATATGATGCGTCGCAGATTGAGACGGGTTCATAGACTCGCTTATCCTCATCGTTAATTCTTGATATTTTCAAGTCATCAGCGCAGTCATCAATGTGGTACCAGTAACTTAATTGATTCTGATATAAATTAACGAGTTGTTTTTCGACTTTTAAGCGAAGGTTTTCAGTTGCGAGAATACGAATCGCAAAAAAGTCATCTTTATTATCATTGGCTTTTTTGACGAGTGTTAAACGGAGCTTTTCAGCATTTTGCCAAGCAATAAAATGATAAGGTTGATCTTGAGCTACCTGATACATCTGTGTGGCTGAGTTACTTGTGTCGCTGTGATCGACTACATAAAAGGAAATACGACTACGTTCATTGTGAGCATGTGTTACATCAACGGGAGGTGATTGCGATGCAAGCGTATCAACATAGTATTCAGAGTCTTTAAATTCTTGAGCATCACCAAATAAATCAGTGTTAGCCATGTAATAATCCACTTCTAAATCAGTGGTATTAACGAGTGTGTAATTGTTCTCATACATTTCGTCGCCAAAGTTATGAGTTTCTTCAACTTCTAATTCATCACACCCTGCGAGCAAAATGCTTGCGGCAGCTATTATTGGTAGCGCACTTTTCATTGTTATTCCTTTTACAAATGAAGGAGCTGTTTAGCATACTTATAAGTTATTGTACCTTTATTGATTGTTAAATTGTACCGGTGGTTGTAATTGCATGACTTCATCAAGCTGAATTTGCTGAACATATTCAAGCTTTAATAGGGTATCTAATACAGCTTTACTGTGCGACTTTTCTATTTCGGCGCTGCAAAAATCAATAATGCTAAAGCGACGCTTGATCAGCAGACCTTCGATGTCAGGTAAAGGATGTGTAGTTTCAATTAGTACGCGGGTTGTTGGACAAGGGTCAGCATAGCCTGAGCGTAATAATTTTTTTAAATTAAATAAGTTATCATCAAGCCGACCCAGCTCAATGGCGGCTTTGGCGCTGTCAGGAATAAATAATGGCTCAGCAAAGCGATTTATTTTTATTTCGCCCGTGGCGTTAATTGTAGCAACCTGATTACTGTCGTAACTGACAATATCACCGGTAATTAATGTGAACTGACTCATTGTGTTCCCTCGCAATGTTGTGTCGATTTCAGAGCTAAGCAAAATGGTGTGTTTGCTTAAGCCCTGATATAGTGCCAAAGTCTTAAGTTTTATACGAGTTTTTTATGTTCCGTTTATCAATTGTTTTATCTACCTTATTATTTTCTCAGTTGAGCTTTGCCGCATTGACGCCAGTGGGTCTTTGGAAAACTATTGACGAAGAAACGAATGAAGCGAAATCTTTAGTACGTATCAGTGAGCAAGATGGTGTATTGGTTGGTAGTGTTGAAAAAATCCTTAACCCAGCCAAGCAAGACGCAATCTGCGAAGAGTGTAAAGGTGATAAGAAAAATCAGCCAATTTTAGGGTTACAAATTATAGAAGGTGCTAAAGATGCCGGTGATGGTAGCTGGCAAGAGGGTGAAATTCTTGACCCGAACAATGGTAAAACCTATACCCTTAAACTGACGCCACAAGAACAAGGTAAGGTGCTTGAAGTACGCGGCTATATTGCATTTTTCTATCGAAATCAATATTGGCAACGCGTTGAATAACCATTAAAAAAGCCAAGCAATGCTTTAATGCCTGTCAGTTAAGAGCTGACAGGCATTTTTTGGGGCTTTCGTTCAGGGTATCGACTGGGTCTCTTTTTCACACATCTTGGATAATGTCTTTCTCTTCGCTCTGGCAGTACAAAGGTTTCAGC
>NZ_JAKGBH010000037.1:0-43390 GCF_021532515.1 Pseudoalteromonas sp. PAST1
TAGAATCGATAAATGATGAAATATTGGCGAAGCTATGATTAAGGGGCATAAAAAAATCCGATGACCTGTGATCATCGGATTTTGATCCTATTATGCCAAATGTCAATTGCTTAACTGATCGGCATTGAAGCAATGCTTGGCTTTTTATTCATGGCTTACAAGCTTTCACTGTACTCAGTCATGACTTGTTCAACCCAGCTTGCGATACGTTCATCACTAAGCTCGTATTGGCTGTCTTCATCAAGGGCTAGGCCAACAAATTGTTTGCCATCTTCAGTGAGTGCTTTTGACGCCTCAAATTCATAACTTGCATCGTTAGGCCATTTTCCTAGCAAGGTAATGCTTTGATCACAAATTTCATCGTGTAACATGCCAAGTGCATCTTGGAACCACTGACCATAACCTTGTTGATCGCCCATACCAAACAGAGCCACGGTTTTGCCGTTTAGGTTAACATCTTTAATGTCATCCCAGATTGATTCCCAATCTTCTTGCAACTCACCAAAATCCCAAGTTGAAATGCCGAAGATCACGAAATCAAATTGCTCTGCATTTTTTAATGGCTCATCTTTGATATTGTGAAGGCTCACGATGTCGTGACCAATAATATCGCGAATTTTCTCTGCCGCTATTTCTGTGTAGCAGGTTGTAGAACCATAAAATAAACCAATCTGCATCGTATTTATCACTGTGTATTTGCCTGATATGATAGGCGTAAGTTTACCGTAAGGTATAATCAATTGATACCTTGATAAGGATGAGAGTACGCGTGGCTGATAATAATTCACAAGCCCAAAAAGGTGTAATAACAGCAAATAACGCCGAACATTTAGAGTTATTTTTAGATACGCTGTATCTTGAGCAGGGAGTCAGCGAAAACACATTAGCCGCTTATCGCAGTGACCTTGAAAAGTTTTGCCAATTTTTAAAAGATAAAGACCTACTGGCTGTCCGCTCAGATGATATTGAAGCGTATTTAGCATACCGTGTTGATTTAGGACTGAAGTCGCGCAGTACAGCGCGAAGCATCAGTGCACTTAAGCGTTTTTATCAGTATTTTGTACGCGAAAAAGCCATTGCTGATTCGCCGATGGTCAGTATTGCTCAGCCAAAAGCAGGGCAGTCATTACCAAAAACACTGTCAGAAGCCGAAGTAGAAGCTCTGCTTGCAGCCCCAGACATAGAAGATGCAATGGGGCTTCGCGATAAAGCCATGCTTGAGCTGTTATATGCCACAGGGCTTCGTGTTACAGAGCTGGTGGGGCTCAGAATGGAGCAAATTAATTTGCGCCAAGCGGTGGTCTTTGTAAAAGGTAAGGGTAATAAAGAGCGTTTAGTTCCCTTAGGCGAAGAAGCAATGTACTGGCTTGAGCAGTTTTTAAAAGTGGGTCGTTCGCAAATGATTAAACATGCCACTGACTTTGTGTTCCCATCAAAGCGCGGGATTGGCATGACACGACAAACTTTTTGGCATCGCATCAAACACTATGCTATTTTGGCATCAGTTGAATCGCCGTTATCACCGCATACGCTCAGACACGCGTTTGCAACGCATTTGCTTAATCATGGGGCGGACCTTAGAGTCGTGCAAATGATGTTAGGTCACAGTGACTTATCAACAACACAAATTTATACCCATGTAGCGAATGAAAGATTGAAGTCGGTACACGAGCAACATCATCCACGTGCTTAGTGCAAGATTTTTAAAGATGTACCGGTCTATATAAAAAATGATCAGGATATAGGATATTTATGAAAAAGTTAGTTTTAGCCACAGCACTACTAGGCACAAGCTTAAATGTGTTTGCCAATGGCGTATCAACAACAGACGCTGCTGATGCCCCTATTATTGCTAAGTTTGCTGAATTAGGCGTAACCGTTAAGCAAATCAACCCAAGCCCAGTGGCAGGTCTTAAAGAACTAATTACTGACAAAGGCGTGTTGTACGCAAGCCCTGACGGTCAATTTCTAATGCAAGGAACACTGATTGACCTTAATAATCGAGTTAATTTAACAGAGCATGCTCTAAGTGACGTTCGTAAAGAAGGTGTTGCTGAGTACGAAGACTCAATGATCGTTTACAAAGCGAAAGACGAAAAGCATTCGATCACAGTATTTACCGATATCACCTGTGGTTATTGTCGTAAATTACACCGTGAACTTGATGACTTCTTAGATGCGGGTATCACGGTTAAATACCTTGCTTTCCCACGTGGTGGTTTACGTGGTAAAGGTTACCAAGATTTAATGAATGTATGGTGTGCTAAAGACCCTGCTGAAGCATTAACAGAAGCAAAAGCGGGTGCAGAAGTCGCTGCCGTGCCTGGTTGTAACGCACCAATTGCAGAGCACTACCAACTAGGCCAAAGCTTTGGAATGTCGGGCACACCGGCAATTATTTTAGAAGATGGTACCATGATCCCAGGTTATCAATCAGCTGCGCAAATTAGCCAAGCGCTTGATGCTTTACCAAAAACATCTTCATAACCGATTTTTTAACGAAAAGGCCTATTTGTCGTAGGCCTTTTTTATTTGTCTTAAGCAAAGAAGTACCATTTCCGACATGGAAAAAATAATTCAAGCTCGTCCTCATGTTGATGATTCGCATTTACCACACCATTTACATCCTGTAATTAAGCAAATATATGCGACTCGACAGGTGCAAAGTGCCACTGAACTCGATAATAGCGCTGCAACATTACATGACTTTAAGCTGTTTAAAGATATCGACAAAGCTGTTGTGCTATTGCAACAAGCGCTAGCTGATCAAAGTCGCGTGTTAATCGTCGGTGACTTTGATGCCGACGGTGCAACCAGCACAGCAACCTTAATGCAAGGTCTTGCTATGTTCGGCTTAAAGAACCTTGATTACTTGGTACCAGACAGATTCAGCCTAGGTTATGGCCTAAGCCCCGCACTTGCTGAGCAAATAGTAACCATGCAACCCGAGCTTGTGATCACCGTTGATAACGGTATTTCATGTATCGATGGCATTGCCATTGTAAAGCAAGCAGGTATTAAGGTGCTGGTAACTGATCATCATTTACAAGGTGAAGCCCTACCAAATGCAGATGCTATTGTGAATCCGAATCGCCATGACTGTCAGTTTCCATCGAAATCGATAGCAGGCGTTGGGGTGGCTTTTTATCTGCTGATTGCTTTACGTAGCCACTTACGTGAACAAGGGTACTTTCAGCAAAATCCAATGCCAAATTTGGCTGAGTTACTTGATATTGTAGCCCTTGGTACCGTTGCCGATGTGGTCGCGCTTGATGCCAATAACCGAACCTTAGTTCATCAAGGTTTAGCACGTATTCGCAGTGGTAAAACACGCCCAGGTATTAGTGCCCTAATCGAAGTGGCAAATCGCAATGCGGCCCGTTTAAGCGCCAGTGACTTTGGTTTTTCATTGGCACCACGCTTAAATGCAGCAGGGCGTTTAGATGATATGAGTTTAGGTATAGCTTGTTTGTTATCAAGCGATATAAACCAAGCTCGCCGTATTGCCAGTGAGCTCGACAGCCTCAATCATGAGCGCCGTGAAATAGAGCAGGGTATGCAAACTGAAGCACAAGCGGTGCTTGATCGTTTAGCATTTAAAACCGAGTCAGTGCCTGATGCCATTTGTTTATACCAAGCTGATTGGCACCAAGGCGTGATTGGTATTTTGGCTGGTCGCTTAAAAGAAAAGTATCACCGCCCGACGATTATTTTTGCAGCGGGTGATAACGGCGAAATAAAAGGCTCTTGCCGCTCTATTGAAGGGCTGCATATGCGTGATTTGCTTGAGCGAGTAAATACACTCTACCCGCATTTGATCAGTAAATTTGGTGGCCATGCCATGGCAGCGGGGCTGAGTATCAATGAGCAGTGTTTTATTGAATTTAAAACCGTGTTTGAGCAAATGGTGACAGACACACTCACTGAAGAGCATAAGCAAAGTATTTTACTTACCGATGGTGAATTACCTAATGAGTGCTTTTCGATGGAGTTTGCAAACCAGCTAAAAAATGCCGGCCCCTGGGGTCAGCAATTTCCAGAGCCAGTGTTTGAACATGTATTCGAAGTAATACAGCAGCGCATTGTCGGTGAAAAACACTTAAAACTAGTTTTAAAACATCAGTCTGGACGATTAGTTGATGGCATTGCATTTGGGGTTGATGTGCGTGCATGGCCAGATACCGAAGTGCGTTATGTGAAAGCTGCTTATCAACTCGATATAAATGAATTCCGTGGTAAATTCTCGTTACAGTTGATTATTCGAGAGCTACAAAAAGCGACATAAAAATATCGTTATAATCGACATAAAAGGCTAATAAAACGCTCGGTTTTTTGTTAAAATCGGGCGTTTTTAATATTTGTAGATAATTTACCGTATTTATTGTCGATATCGGTGCGCGGTAAATCAGCCATTTTGGAGTAATGTACATGTTTGAAGTGAATCCTGTGATTAATCAAATCAAGGAAATTCGCGAACGTACTGAACTGCTTCGGGGGTACCTTTGACTACCCTCTTAAGAAAGAGCGGTTAGAAGAAGTTAACGCAGAACTTGAAGATTCAGCAGTGTGGAATGAGCCAGAGCGAGCTCAAGCACTTGGCCGTGAAAAGTCGGCACTCGAAGCTATTGTTGAGACCATTGATAATCTAGTGTCTGGTACCGAAGATGTTGAAGGTTTAGTCGAGCTTGCTGTTGAAGCAGAAGATGAAGAAACCTTCGCTGAAGCTGAAGCTGAATTAGGCGATTTAAGCGCACAGCTTGAAAAGCTAGAGTTCCGTCGTATGTTCTCAGGCGACCATGACCAAAACGATGCTTACCTTGATTTACAATCAGGCTCTGGCGGCACTGAAGCCCAAGACTGGTGCAACATGCTACTGCGTATGTATTTACGTTGGGGTGAAGCAAAAGGTTTTAAAGTTGAACTGGTTGAAGCAACTGATGGTGATGTGGCTGGTATCAAAGGCGCAACTGTGCGCTTTGTTGGCGAATATGCATACGGTTGGTTACGTACAGAAACAGGTGTTCACCGTTTAGTGCGAAAGAGCCCGTTCGACTCAAGTGGTCGTCGTCATACCTCATTTGCATCGGCATTCGTTTACCCAGAAATCGACGATAATATCGAAATTGATATTAATCCGGCAGACTTACGTATTGACGTTTACCGCGCATCAGGCGCAGGTGGTCAGCACGTAAATACAACAGAGTCAGCGGTTCGTATTACTCACATACCAACCAACACTGTTGTACAGTGCCAAAATGAGCGTTCACAGCACAAGAATAAAGACCAAGCAATGAAGCAGTTAAAAGCGAAATTGTTTGAACTTGAAATTCAAAAACAAAATGCTGAGAAACAAAGCCAAGAAGATGCTAAATCTGATATTGGCTGGGGTAGTCAAATTCGTTCATACGTACTTGATGACTCGCGCATTAAAGACTTACGTACTGGCGTTGAAAACCGTAATACACAAGCGGTTCTTGACGGCGACTTAGATAAATTTATTGAAGCCAGCCTTAAATCTGGCCTATAACCACCAAGCTAAAAAAGAGCTAAAAAATGACTGATCAAATCCAAGACGAAAATAAGTTAATCGCTGAGCGTCGTGGCAAATTAGACGCAATCCGCGAAAATTGCCCAGCCAACGGTCATCCAAACCAATTCCGTCGTGAACATTACACGGCTGATTTGCAAGCTGAGTTTGGTGATAAATCGAAAGAAGAATTAGTTGCTGAGCAACATGTTGTATCAGTTGCAGGTCGTATTCTTGCAAAACGTGGTCCTTTCCTTGCGTTACAAGACATGAAAGGCCAAATTCAAGCGTACGCATCAAAAGACGTACAAAAAGAATTAAAAGCAAAATACGGTCAACTTGATATCGGTGACATCATCGGTGTTAAAGGCGCACTAAATAAATCAGGTAAAGGTGACCTTTACGTAGAAATGACAGAGTACGAGTTACTGACAAAGTCATTACGTCCGTTACCAGAAAAATTCCATGGTTTATCTGACCAAGAAACTAAATACCGTCAACGTTATGTTGATTTAATTACGAATGATGCGACACGTGAAACTTTCCGTATTCGCTCAAAAGTTGTTGAAGGTATCCGTCGTTTCTTAGCTAATCGTGACTTCATGGAAGTTGAAACACCGATGCTACAAGTGATCCCAGGTGGTGCGTCTGCACGTCCATTCGTAACACACCACAATGCACTTGATATCGACATGTACTTACGTATTGCCCCTGAGCTTTACTTAAAACGTTTAGTTGTGGGTGGCTTTGAGCGTGTATTTGAAATCAACCGTAACTTCCGTAACGAAGGTTTATCAACGCGTCATAACCCAGAATTCACGATGATCGAATTCTACCAAGCATACGCTGATTACATTGACTTAATGAACATCACTGAAGACATGTTACGTACTGTTGCGACAGACGTACTTGGTTCACCAATTGTGGTAAACACAACGAAAGATGAAAATGGTGAAGTTGTAGATTCAGTAGAGTACGACTTTGGACAACCTTTTGCGCGTTTAACAATGAGCGAGGCTATCCTTAAGTACAACCCAGACTTTGATGCTGCGGTATTTAATGATCCTGAAAACCATTTTGAAGAACTTAAAGCGTACGCAAAGCAAGTACACGTTAAGATCCCAGAAAACTGTGTATGGGGCCCGGGTAAATTCTTATGTGAAATCTTCGAAGAGACAGCTGAGCATAAGTTAATTCAACCAACTTTCATTACCGCTTACCCGTGGGAAGTGTCTCCACTTGCGCGCCGTAACGATGAAAACCCATTTGTGACTGACCGTTTCGAATTCTTCGTAGGTGGCCGTGAATTAGCAAATGGTTTCTCTGAGCTTAACGATGCACAAGATCAAGCTGAGCGTTTTGCTCGTCAAGTTGAAGAGAAAGACGCAGGTGATGATGAAGCAATGCACTACGATGAAGATTACATTCGTGCGTTAGAGTACGGCTTACCACCAACAGCGGGTGAGGGTATTGGTATCGATCGTCTAGTGATGTTATTTACTGACTCACCAACAATTAAAGACGTGATCCTATTCCCACACATGCGTCCTCAAGCTGACTAATCAGCTAAATGTTCTGAAAACGCCGCTTTTTAGCGGCGTTTTTGTTATCAGAATTTTCTGATTTTTATTGCTCTCAATTTTTATATTTAATTGTAATTAGCTGATCTAAAAGAAAATGCTGAATTATTCTTCAAACGAAGTTACTAAGTTGTAAAGTTTTTCTACTAATTCTAAGTCCGATAGTATTATTTTTAGACAAGATATGACATCATTACGCCATTCTCTTCAACGTTTAAACGGACTTAATAATAATGACAAAAAAGCCTTCGCAGTCTTCAGTAGAGACAACGCCAAGCGAGCATCAACGTGAAGCTTTTTATCGTGCCTGCATCGCCGAATTCCAACAATTGGGTTATCAAGACCAATACCTAGCCGAATTAACAGATGAACTAATCCCACTGACGGGTCTTGAGCCGTTGAGTGATAAAGAAAAAACGACTAAAGGGTAAACAAAAACGAGTTGTTTTTGTGCGTTGTGGATAATCTATAACCATCTGTACGATTTTCCTTGAAAAGTGTTTGACATATTTCCTGAAGTCTTTATTATACGCCCCACAAGACGGAGAGGTGGCCGAGTGGCCGAAGGCGCTCCCCTGCTAAGGGAGTATAGGGTTTGTAGCTCTATCGAGGGTTCGAATCCCTCCTTCTCCACCATTTTTTTTAAAATGGCATGTCTTGAAAGTAATATGTGTGGACGCGTAGCTCAGCTGGATAGAGTACCTGGCTACGAACCAGGCGGTCGGAGGTTCGAATCCTCCCGCGTCCGCCACTTTTTACTTTGACTCTGCATCGAGTATAAGATGTTAGTAAATTTGGTCGGAGGTTCACTCTTTCAAGAGACGTCCCGCGTAAGCCAATTTTTACTTTAACTCTGCTAGGAGAATAAATTAGCAATATTCAAATGTGCGTGTGGACGCGTAGCTCAGCTGGATAGAGTACCTGGCTACGAACCAGGCGGTCGGAGGTTCGAATCCTCCCGCGTCCGCCATATTTGAAAGCTCACATCGAGTATAAAGATACAAATTTGGTCGGAGGTTCACGTCTTTCAAAAGACGTCCCGCAACCGCCATATTTGAAAGCTCACATCGAGTATAAAGATAAATCATTGCAAGATTATAAAATGCAACTGCGGACGCGTAGCTCAGCTGGATAGAGTACCTGGCTACGAACCAGGCGGTCGGAGGTTCGAATCCTCCCGCGTCCGCCACTTTCTCTTAGAAAGTGACATAAGCCGACAAGCTGTCGGTTTTTTTGTGTTTAAGACATGGTCAATGCGCGACTTAAACATGCGAAACATACTGCGGACGCGTAGCTCAGCTGGATAGAGTACCTGGCTACGAACCAGGCGGTCGGAGGTTCGAATCCTCCCGCGTCCGCCACTTTCTCTCATGTAGAGTTAAAGTGACATAAACCGACGAAAGTCGGTTTTTTTGTGCCTGCAATTCGCGTAGGTGTGGTTGTAGGAGCGACTTCAGTTGTGAACATCACGCTTCCACACCACAAATTAAATCCCCAACTCAAAATACAAAAAATGCACCCCGTAGGCGTGAAACTTGTTTCGCGCGCATCTAGATGCTGTCGCCATAAATGGCGACCTACAGAATAGGATCATTCTTTAAAATAAAAAACTCATGCTTAATCGAACTGTGCGTGGCTCAATGGGGTGAAAGTGATTATCTTCTACCCCTTCTGTTGGTTCGCCCGCTAGTCTTGATGAGTAGTAGTAATCAATGTCATGGTCATTACTATCAAACAAGTTAAGCAATTCAAGTGCTGCTTTCCAATGAGTTTGCTGATAACTCACTAAACCATTCACCACAGTTAAAGGCTCTGAACGTTTGCTGCCATCATCACTCAACATACGTTTACCTATATGGCGTAAACGTAATGAGCTTTGCCACTGTTGTGCAAACTGCCAGCTAATCCCGGCACTTGCAACCACTGGTACAGCTCCCTCAATACGGTTGTTGTTATTGCTAATGTCTAAACGAGAATACGTAAATGACGCTTCTGCATCTAAGCTTAATGTGTCACTAAGCCAGTAGTAGGCACTTAGTTCTATACCATAGCGCTGTGATGCATCACTGGCCTCAGTGTTACCTGCATCACCAACAAACAACAATTCTGAGTCGAGTTCTAGCCACCAAAGGGCTGCAGAAAAGTTAAATTGTTGCTCATCGAAGTAGCGCAACCCTAACTCTGCACCGTTACTCTTAACGAGTAAGTCTACGGTGTTTGTTGCCTCAAATGTTACTGGGTCTTGAGCAATGGTTGCGCCACGAGCATCATTTGAATGAAAAGACTGCCCCCAGTTTGCATAACCAGCAAGGTTATCAGTAAATAAGTAAGTTAGACTCGCCTTAAAGCCGAGTAAATCATCATCTGCATCTCCAGAATTTAAACTGTTGTCGCTATCAACGTGAGCATCTAAATAATCATATCTAACACCAAGGGTTGCCTCTAACTGTTGGCTTAAATGAAGTTGTGTTTGCCAGTATGCTGTATAGCTTGTTTCCTCGACACTGTCTTGTCGTACTGTTGAAAGGTACTTTCGGGCTTGTGTATTGTATAGGCCAACTTTATTCACATTATCATGCCGAAGCTCTGTTCCAACGGTATGATTAACGGGAATATCACCTACATTAGCTGTAAATTGATAGCTTAGTGTTCCACCTGAGATAGTGCGATTATCTCGTTGGTTAAACTGATCGCCATTAATTGGATCATTAAGGAAATATGAGAAGTTAGAGTATAAATTTAGCTCGTAGTCGATGAGGTATGCACTTACTGATAAGTTTTGTCCTTGCCAATTTGTCGATAAGCTATACCGACTTGACTCTCCGCCAAGTGTTTTATCGAGTGAGCCAAGCTCTGAAATGATACCTTGCTCAATAGCCCTTTGCGGGATCTGATCTGCTGAATTCCAACTGTTGTCATAAGCCATTGCCGTAATTGATAAGTTACCTTGTTCTGAATCACGACTATAACGTAGCAATGCGTTTTTTTTATTAACGTCTTCATTAATATCCTGCCAAGGCCCATCATAAACTTGCCACTCTGTCGCGCCTACCAGTTTGCCACTACCGATTGAGGTACTCCCTAATGCAACACCTCTATAGAAGTTATCTTCCCCTACAGTGATACTGAGCTGATCATGTTTAGGGTTGTCAGATAAATGAAAATAAGCACTGCCAGCCGTTGAAAAGTCGCCTTGGCGCACATCATAACTGCCTTTTTGATAACTAACAGTGGCAATTGTTTCTGGAATTATAAAGTTTAAGTCAGTATAGCCTTGCCCATGACCATGACTGCGCATATTGATAGGCATACCATCAATGTTCGTGGCAAAGTCTGTTCCATGATCAAGATTAAAGCCACGAATAAAATATTGATTCGCTTTTCCAGAGCCGCTGTGTTGGGTGACAGCCATACCGGGAATTAACTCAAGCAATTCAGTAGATCGAAGCATGGGTCTATTTTCTATTTCACCCTGACCAATAATACCGCTAGAGGCGCTTATAGACTCACCAATTAATCCAGTACGGTGACCATAAACCGTTATTTTTTCTATATTAGCAAACGCGTTAAAAGAGCAGCAGAAGGTTACAACACTGATACATAGCTTATTCATTTGAAAGATCCTTATTTGAAAGGTGCTAATCAACAAACGAGTAATTGCTAATATTGGATGCAAGAAACGTTTAAAAAATTGAGTTAATTTGCTTCATGGTCAATTTGTGTTAGATTTAATAAAATATTCCAAAAATAATAACAAGTGGGAATTTTATTTTATGTATGTGAAAGGTGCATATCAAAACAGGCTGGCTATAAGTTGCACCCTGATACTCTTGGCAGGTTGTCAAACAAGCACTGAAAAAGCCCCGATAACCGACCAACAATACTTCGAGCAGGTAATGTTAGCGCCTGCTATTTTGCCAAACGATTTAACCAATACTGGCTGTTTATCGCTTGAGAGTGAAACTAAGCTGCAAGGCTATAAATCAGCGGCTGAGGTTAATTACCAGCAAGCAGGTTGGCAAAACAGAGTGGCAGCCGACTGGCAGTATTTTTTAGCCCCAGAGCAACCGGGCAAGCTACTCCTAATCGATTATCAAGTTCAAGCAGGGCAATTAGCTTACCGGTATTTAAGTGACGGCAGCCATAATGAGCTGTATGAACCTTGGAGCTCATCGAAGGTTCAAGCGTTTAGCGGTGCGCTGTCAAAAGTAAGGCAAACTCACCCAGAGCTTGGTGCAGCTTCTTTTGCTGGTGATACGGCACTCGCTGATTTGATCAGCAGTATCAATAGTTACGAAGCATTTGGCAAAGCCGATGGTAATTCAAATGCGATAGCCAGTTATTTTGTCAATGTAGCAGGGCGCGAGTATTTACGTGGGCTTTTTAATGATGGCTGGCTAAAACTACAGGATCAGCGTTTGTTATTTAACGGCGCATATGGCTCAGAGCAGTTTATGCCATCAGACGAATACTGGCATAACCCTGCTAATAATGAGCTTGATGCAAAGATAAGCCGGTACAAAGCAAGCAGTGATGATCCTGGCTATTTGGGGTATCGTTGTGAGGGTTGTGGTTTAACGGGCAACAAAGCAATGACCACACTTGCTCAAGCGGAATGGTTAAAACGTCTGGTTAGTCATCAGCGTGAACCAAGTACGCAAATGCCTTTTTTACAAGCAAGTGATGTTGATGTGCTACTTAACGGCACAGGTCATACAGATGAACATGCTCCTGTAGGCGGTATGATGGTGGGTATCAGTCATATCGTTACAAATGCATTGGCAAATGTTATTGCACCAAATGATAGTCGCTCAGCAAAAGAAGTGCTCGATAGCGCAACGAATGGGCAGTGGCGTGTTTGGCAAAAAATTGGCTGGGGGCCAAGTGAAACGCGCTCCACCACAGAAACAGTTATGTTGGCACATGTGTGTTTAGGCAATTATCAAGGTGGCCGTGAGTTTACTTTTAGTGTGCAGCAGTCAACTTTGGGGGCCGACGAAGCCAATTTACCAACAGTCGGTAAGCAAATGCAGCAAAAGTTGCAGCATGCTTTTACAAAATTATTAGATTAACGCGTTCAATAAGAATTAAGGTACAGCTATGCGTCGTTCAATTATCGCTTTATCAATTACTTTAGGTGTTGCTTTTAGTGCACCTATGCATGCTGAGGGGTGGCAATCAGATGTTATCGGGGTCACGCAGTCACAGCTTTCGCCCAGCTACTGGCTAGCACAAGGTGCATCGGCAAAAGTGATCATGACAGAGGCGCAAATTGCGGCCTTCAACGAGAAACTAGTAAAAGATAATAAATACATTGTTGATCCTCTTTCATTTCAAAAGTCGCTCACTAAAGACGAGCTAACAAGCGCCATTCATTCAGCAAGTTCAATTCCAAAAAGCCCGCGCTTTTTTACCGATGGCCGCCAACTCACAGCGAAAGATTTTGCTAAATATCAGGAAAACTTAAACCTTAACAAAGTCGGAGATAACAATGAGGTACGCTTTGCTGTGGTCGTTAAGCGCACCGCATTACGCACTTTTCCAACCTGGGATCGGGTATTAAATAGCGGCCTTGATCAAGACTTAGATCGTTTTCAAGAAAGCGGTATGTTTCCGGGCGAAGCGGTTGCTGTATTGCATCAAAGCGCAGATAAAAAATGGTTGTTAGTTCGTGCTTACAACTACCTTGCATGGACGCCAGCCAAAGATCTTGCCTTTGCTGATGCGGATAAAATAAAAGCTTATCGCGAACAAGCTAACTTTTTGGTGGTAACTGGGGCAAAGGTCAATACTGCTTATGTGCCAAGCGATGAAACCCTCTCAGAAGTGCAGCTCGATATGGGAGTACGCTTACCATTGGTTGATAGTGAGCAAGTACCGTATTTGCTCAACGGCCAAAACAGCTATGCTAGCCATGTTGTACAGTTACCAACCCGCGATGAGCAAGGCAAACTTGTAATTAAACCGGCGATGATCAGTAAAACTGCCGATGTAAACTTAGGCTACCTAGACTACAACGAACAGAATCTGATTAAACAAGGCTTTAAGTTTTTAGGTGAGCGTTATGGTTGGGGCCATGATTACAATGGTCGCGACTGCACTGGGTTTGTTGGTGAAATTTATAAGAGCTTTGGCCTACTAATGCCGCGTAATTCAGGGCAGCAAGGCAGTAGTGAATACGGGCAAAATAGTCGTTTTGATAAAAATACTGCGGCAGATGATAAGTTGCCGACGGTTAAGAACATGGCGATTGGCGATCTAATTTATATTCCGGGTCATGTAATGATGTACTTAGGAGAGCATCACGGTGAGCCTTATGTTATTCATGACGTTAAAGGCTTAGGTTATAACAAAGGCGATGGTAGCTTTTATAGTAGTGCCTTGAATGGGGTGTCGGTCACGCCATTATTGCCACTTAGATTATCGCAAGAAACCAGCTACTTAGATCGTGTTTATAACATTAAGCGTATTCGTTAGAGGCCAGTATGAAAATTAAAGCTGTTCGCTTTGCAAAGCTCAAAGTGCCATTAGTTACCCCATTTAAAACCGCACTGAGAGAAGTGAGTTTTATCGAGGATTTAGTGGTTTTAATCGACACTGAATGTGGTCAAATTGGCTATGGCTCTGCGGCCTCAACTCCGGTTATTACAGGCGATACCCATCAAGGAATGATAGCGGTCATTCAGCAGTTTATTGCTCCTAAATTAGTGGGGCAAGAAATCGAAAACATTAATCAGCTTACCCACATTATTCAATCAACGGTGGTTGGTAACAGTAGTGCAAAAGCGGCTTTAGAGTTGGCGGTTTACGACTTGTGGGGCAAGCTCTATCAAGCGCCTTTATATAAGCTACTTGGTGGTGGTAAATCAGCGCTAAAAACCGATATCACCATTAGTGTCGATAACATAGATAAAATGCTCAGTGACTGTCAGCGAGCGATTGAGCAAGGCTTTGATGTATTAAAAATAAAAATCGGCAATAACCTTAATCAAGATATTGAGCGTGTAAAAGCAATTCATGCAAGTTTTGCCGATAAGGCTCAGCTGCGTTTAGATGTAAACCAAGGTTGGAATGCCAAACAAACTGTGTTTGCACTGCAGCAACTTGAGCAAGCCGGCGTGGTATTAGAGTTGGTTGAGCAGCCAGTAAAAAGCAGTGATATTCAAGGTCTAAAATATATTACTGAGCGAGTGAACACCCCGATTATGGCCGATGAAAGCGCCTTTTCACCGAAGCAAGTAATACAACTTTTAGAGCTTGGCGCAGTTGATATTATCAATATTAAATTAATGAAAACGGGCGGTTTAAGCCGAGCAATTGAGATTGCTAATATCACAGCCCAATACCAAGCAGAGTGTATGATAGGTTGTATGCTAGAGGGCAGTATTGCCGTAGCTGGTGCTGCACATTTAGCCTCTGCCAAAGCACAGCAAATCAGTAAAATCGATTTAGATGGTCCAGCCCTTGGTCAATATGACCCTGTGCAAGGGGGCGTTGAATTTAGCGGCCCGCAAATACGCTTATCGGATGCCCCAGGTCTTGGTATTGAATCAATAACGGGGCTTGAACTAATTACAAACGGAGTATGGCCAGCATGAAAAAACTAGTCAGTCTTATTGCAGTTATGAGTTTATCGGCTTGTGCCAGTAAAGAGTTACCTAAACCTGTTATTGATAACAGTCATCAACAGCTCGTGGTGGTGGTAGCCAATGACAGTGATGCCATTGATGCTACCTTGTATCGCTTTGAAAAAACCGCTGGTAGTTGGCAACAACAAGGCCAGCAACACGCGGTGGTACTAGGTCGTACTGGCCTTGCGTGGGGAGTGGGGCTGCATCCTGCACAGCCGGGTCAGCAAAAACAAGAAGGTGATGGTAAAGCCCCGGCAGGTATTTTTGAGCTTGGTACTGCTTTTGGCTATTTAGATTCATTACAAACGAACCTTAGTTATCAAGCAATGACAGCAAATGATTATTGTATCGATGTGAAAGGCTCACCGTTTTACAACCAATTGGTTGATAAAGCACAAGTAGGTGAAGATGCCGTAAAAGACTCTTCAGAATGGATGCGTCGTGATATTTACAGCCAAGATAACCTTTATAAAAAAGGCATTGTTGTTAAGCATAACCCAAGCAATATCAATGGCGCGGGCAGTTGTATCTTTATGCATTTATGGCGGGCGCCAAGTAAGCCTACAGCAGGTTGCACAGCAATGACAGAAAGCAATATGGATGCGTTACTTGCGTGGTTAGATGAGCGTAAAAAGCCGCTATTAGTCAGCTTAACCAAAGCGCAATATCAACAAAAGCAAAGTCAGTGGCAATTACCTAACTTAGCTAAATAAAAATAATGAAATAAAAGTATTTTAATTTTGTCATAATAATGGAATAATATATTCCATCAAGGTTTGGGTTAGGATAATAAATGAGTGCAAATTACGCTTTTCTCGATTGGCTAGTATTCGCAAGTTACGGTGCAATTTTATTGCTAAGTGGCTGGTGGTTTAATCGCAAACGCGCTAACTCAAGCCAAGATTTTTTTCTAGGCGGAAATAGCATGCCAACGTGGATGGTGGCTATTTCTGTTTTAGCGACTTCGCAATCAGCGGCAACGTTTATTGGCGGGCCTGATCAAGGCTATCAAGGTGATTTTTCTTATATTGCGACTAATATCGGTGCCTTTATTGCGGCCTTCATAGTATCGGCATTTTTAATTCCGAAGTTCTACCAGCAAAAAGTGTTCACTGTATATGAACTGCTTGAAAAACGTATCGGGCCAAAGGCCAAGCGCCGTAGCGGCATGATGTATTTATTTGGTCGTGTGTTTGCCAGTGGCGCCCGCTTATACATGGCAGCGATTGCTGTGGCGATGATTCTGTATGGCAATATCGATGCCGATAGTGTGGTCATCGCGACTTTAGTATTGGCGCTTGCGGGTCTGCTTTATACCTTTTTGGGTGGCATTCGCAGCGTTATTTATTCTGATGTACTGCAAAGTATCGTTTATGTCAGTGCGGCTATTGCGGTTATTTGGTGCTTGTTGAGTGTTATTCCGGCTGATTTCTCAACCATTATTGCAACTTTGAGTGAGCCAAGTCCTGGTGCAGATTCAAAACTTGCGCTGTTTAAATTTGATTTAGATTTTGGCCCGTCAGGTGTGTTTAACATGGCCTCTGTGTTAACGGGGTTTGTGCTATTAAACATCGCTGCATTTGGTTTAGACCAAGATATGACGCAGCGCTTATTAACCTGTAAAAGTCCAAAAGAAGGCAGTAAAGCGTTATTACTATCGGTGGTGATGGTGATCCCAGTTATGGCTATTTTTATCTTTATTGGTTTGCTGCTGTATATTGTTTATCAGCAACCTGCACTAATGAATAGCGAAGCTGGGCAAACGGTCGTACAAGAATTTAATGGCGAAAAAATTACTATCTTTATGTACTACGTATTAAACGAAGTACCAGCCGGGGTTAAAGGTTTAGTCAGCGTGGGTATTATTGCTGCCGCTATTTCTACTTTGAACTCTGGGCTTAGTTCGATGTCTTCAGTCATCGTACAAGATATCTATCGCCCTTACTTGGAAAAACACAATAAACAAGTAAATGACCATCACTTTGTAAAAGCGGGTCGTGTAGGCATGGCTTTAGTAAGCCTTGCTTTAGCGCTTATGGCTATTCTTTGCTATTTCTGGCAGCAATACAGTGATATGCCATTATTAAAATTTGCGCTAAGTGTCATGGTGTTTTCGTACAGCGGTTTGTTAGGTGTGTATTTTACTACCTTGTTCACCAAACGAGGTAGTGAAGGTTCAGTGTTAGCGGCGCTAATAGCGGGCTTTATGGTGACCTTATTAATGCAGCCCTACATGATTGATTGGCTACTACCTGAGTCAATGCGCTTTTACTTAGGATTTACTTGGCAGCTATGCATAGGTACATTGCTCGCAACACTTGTATGTTGCCTAGGTAAAGCGGCACACGAGAAGAGCGCATAAATGGCCTTACGCTATATTTTAGCCATCGATGGCGGCGGCACCAAAGTGTTAGCTGAGCTAAAAGAGCAGGCAAGTGGTGCGACTTTCCGTGCCCAAGCGGGTTCGGCATCAATTTCGAATGATCTTGATTTAGCGTTAGAAAACATT
The DNA here is from genome assembly GCF_021532515.1 of Pseudoalteromonas sp. PAST1. Classification (NCBI taxonomy): domain Bacteria; kingdom Pseudomonadati; phylum Pseudomonadota; class Gammaproteobacteria; order Alteromonadales; family Pseudoalteromonadaceae; genus Pseudoalteromonas; species Pseudoalteromonas sp. PAST1. Next base: position 17,248 of record NZ_JAKGBH010000037.1, read on the forward strand.
GTTAAAGTGACCCGTGATGTTTGCCAGCAAAGTGGCGCAAAGCCGAGTGAAATTGTCACCGTTATGGGTGTTGCTGGTGGCTCATCTCAGAGTCTTGCTGAGCAATTAACAGTGATGCTCAAGCTAGTTTACGAAATAGAATTTGCCAGTTTGCAAATTACCAGTGATGCAATTACGTCATTATATGGTGCTAATCTTGGTGACCCATGTGTGGTTATTGCCCTTGGCACCGGTGCTGTCGGTGCACGATTAAACGCCCAAAAGCAAACAAAGTTGGTGAGCGGCTGGGGCTTTTCCGTTGATGATTTTGGCGGTGGTGCCCGCATCGGCCTGATGGCAGTGCAGCAATTATTAAACGATATAGATATTTATGATTTACCAAAAAGTCTATTAACGGTTCGTTTGAGTGAGCAGCTAGGATGCACTCGTCAAACAATTAGTAGTTGGCTTAAACAAGCAAAACCTGCGGATTATGCAGCATTTAGCCCATTAGTGTTTAGCTTACAAAACGACTGTGAGGCGGCTAAAACGGTATTAACAGAGCACACCCAATCGGTGGTTAGTTTAATAAATAAAAGCCGAGGTAACTCGCCGTTACCGGTGATTTTAATTGGTGGTTTAGCGAAAGTCAGCCAACCATTATTGCCACGTGCCTTACAAAACGAATTATCTCCTTGTAAAGGAGATTCATTAACTGGTGCCGCCATTTTAGCGGCAAAGCATTACCATGACATTATTGAAAAAGGACAACCCAATGAGCCCTGAGCACGTCTTTAAGCAACAACGTGAGTTACTCGAAGAGTTAAACGGTATTGTCTCCGAAGGGCAAAACCCAGACACTTTGGATATCGATCTGCTCAGCTCCACCGAGATCCTCACTAAGATCAATAATGAAGATCACAAAGTAGCGGGTGCCGTGAAACAAGTGATCCCACAAATTAGTGAAGCTGTCGATCATGTGGTTGACGCATTTCAACAAGGTGGCAGGTTAATCTACATTGGCGCTGGCACCAGTGGCCGCTTAGGTATTTTGGATGCAGTTGAATGTGCGCCTACCTATAGCGTTAGCGATCAGCAAGTGCTCGGTATTATTGCAGGTGGTGACACCGCGGTTAAAAAAGCCGTAGAAGGCGCTGAGGATAGTACAACACTTGCTGTTGAAGATTTAAAAAATGTGAGTTTAACCAGTAAAGATGTCGTGGTTGGCATAGCTGCCAGTGGCCGTACCCCCTATGTTTGCTCGGCAATTGAATACGCTAAATCGTTAGGTTGTGTCACTGTGGGTGTTACTTGTAACCCAGACTCAGCTGTGATGCGTTTACCACAAATTGGTATTTGCCCTGTAGTTGGTGCAGAAGCTGTGACTGGTTCTACACGTATGAAATCGGGCACTGCACAGAAACTGGTGTTGAATATGCTAAGTACAGCCAGCATGATCCGCACAGGTAAAGTCTATAAAAACCTGATGGTTGATGTAAATGCCAGTAACGAAAAGCTACATGCTCGTGCTATTCGTATTGTGATGCAAGCAACAGAGTGTTCGCAGCAGCAAGCCGTTGATGCATTAAAGCAAGCAGGGCAAAGCGCAAAACTGGCTATTTTAATTGTGTTGACCGGAAAACCAGCTCCTGAAGCAAAACAGTTATTGTCAAAAGCAGGTGGCTTTTTACGTAAGGCGGTTGAAGAATAATGCGTTTATTAGTTATTTTACTTCTTAGTTGTTTTGCGCTTTTAGGTTGCCAAGAAACACCTGCACAAGCGCCTAAAAATGCACAGCCTTTACAGGTTGGCGCAGCCAATTTTCAAGCTTATGTTCCTGCATTAAAAGGTAAACGTGTTGGCTTGGTCGTTAATCAAACGTCACTGGTGAGTGGTCAACATTTGGTTGATGCATTACTTGATAATGGCGTAGTGATCGGCAAAATATTTGCCCCAGAGCATGGTTTTCGCGGCGATCATGACGCCGGTGCTCACGTTAAAAGCACAGTAGATGCTAAAACCGGCATTGATGTTGTGTCGATTTATGGCAGTAATAAAAAGCCAAGCCCTGAGATGCTTGCAGATCTAGATGTCATTATTTTTGATATTCAAGATGTTGGTGTGCGTTTTTATACTTACATCAGCTCAATGCATTACGTAATGGAAGCTGCCGCTGAAAATGGTAAACAGGTTGTGGTACTCGATAGACCTAATCCGAATATTGCCTATGTTGATGGGCCTATTCTTGACCCACAATTTCGCTCATTTGTTGGCATGCACGAAATTCCTGTTCTACACGGTATGACAGTGGCTGAACTTGCTCAAATGATCAAAGGCGAAGGCTGGATAAATGACGCAGATAAGCTTGAGCTAAGTGTCGTGCCTGTTACAAACTACGACCGTGCTATGGCTTATGAGCTACCAATAAAGCCAAGCCCTAACTTACCAAATGCCCAATCAATTGCGCTTTATCCATCTTTGTGTTTCTTTGAAGCAACGCCTGTGACTATTGGCCGTGGCACTGATTTTCCGTTTCAAGTTGTCGGTTACTCGCCAGTTAAACTGGGCGAATTTAGTTTTACGCCTAGGGCGATTAAAGGCGCTTCAATGCACCCTAAATTCAAAGGGGTTGAAGTATTTGGTCAAGACTTACGAGATGCTGATATTCAAGGTTTAGATTTAAGTTTGTTTATTTCGGCTTATCAACAGTTGAGCGCGAATGATCAAACGTTTTTTGAACGAGCTGGTTTTATGGATAAACTTGCAGGAACTGATAAATTGCGTTTAGCGATTGAAGCTGGCCAAACTGAGCAACAAATCAAGCAAAGCTGGCAAGCGGATTTGAACGCTTTTAAACGCAAGCGAACGCCATATTTGCTGTATCAATAATAATTAGATAAATAACAACGAGGCGCTTGCCTCGTTTTTTATATTTCTAAAAATTAATTGTGGTATATTCAGGGACTTGATTTATAAGGATATACCATGAAAGTTCATTTAATTGCTGCATTTGCTTTACTCGCTGGTTGCTCACAACTTCCAAACAGTGCAACAAGTAACTCAACCGATGTGCTCGACCTTCGTGATGATAAAAACGCAGCAGAGCAGCTGTGGACACTTAAACATGCAACAAAGCCCAACTATCCTCAAGCTGCTTTAATATCTAAGCAGACAGGTTGTGCGCGCTTTATTATTACTATTGATAAACAAGGTAATACCACCGATATCCGTTTTGTAGAGAGCTTCCCAGAAGGGCTGTTTGTCGATGTGTCGCGAGAGTCACTTAAACATTGGCTGTGGCAGGCAAGTAAAAGTAACAGCGAGTCACGAGCGATAACCCGAACGGTGCAGCTAGACTACTTCATGAAAGAAGCGGCTAATATAGATGCTGCAAAAGCATTTTGTACAATTTAAGTTTTTACTGTTTTTGAGGCATAAAAAAGGGCCGCAATAGCGGCCCCAACAGGATTGATTAACTTAGAACTTGAAGTTAACTGAAAGCTGCAAACTACGCGGGTTATAGTAACTGCGTGATTCACCATAGTTTTCATCAAGTACATATGGGTTTTTGTTGTAACCTGTTTGGCGGTTAAAGACATTAAATATATCTGCGCGGAATTGTAATTCCATATCACCTGAGAACTTAAAGTCTTGGGTGTAGTTTAAGTCAAGTTGCCAGTGACTTGCTGTTCTTCGAGAACCTGCAGGCTCGGCATAGCGGCTAACATGGCTGGTTGGATAACCATACATAGTACCATCCCAGTTTTCCCAAGCTTGACCAGATTGGAATACAAAGTAAGCACCAATGTTTGCTTCCCACGGCACAGTGTAGTAACCATACACTTTAACTTTATGTGGCTTATCACCGGAAAGAGTCCCGTATCGGTTATCCCATGAGTAACGACCGCGACCATCACCATAGTATGATGAGCCGATAAAGTTATTTGCATCATTACTTGTTGTGGTATTGTCTTGGTCGAAATTACCGTAGTAATGGCTCCAAACATATGAAGCATTGATGTAGCTGTTTTCACCTAAGTATTCAGCTTCGATGCTGGCTTCCCAATATTTGGTTTCACCGCCATCGACTTCAGCAATCACATAAGAAGAACCACCAATTTCATCGCGGATTTCATCTAGGTTATCTACATATAAACCTTTATCTGCAATATGTTGCGGTACGCCATCAGCATCAACGCCAGAGTAGTCAGTTAAGCGTGCAGTGTTTGGCATATCTTCCCAAAAATGCATACCTTTACGGTGACGTACGTGAGCACGTAATACTAAATCAGAACCCACGTATTTAGTGGTACCAAGCGTGAACTCATTAATTCGACGAGGCTTCATGCCTTCTTGGAATGCTTTACCTGACGAGCCGCGTCGAGGTGACGCAGAAAGAATATTACCTGATTCATCAAGTAGTAATTCAATTTCAGCGCGAGTATTACGATCCCATGAAGCTGCACGAGCCAAAGAGCTTGCTTCAGGGTTATAAATAGCAAAGTTCGCAAATACTGAATCTTCGCCAGAGTATGTCCAGGTTGCACCTAAACGAGGTTGAAGCATATCACTCCAATCTGTTTTATACATTTCGTACTTATTTCCTGGAGCCAACTCATAACCTGAAACGGTTCCTGACTTCGCTTTTAAGCCTTGTCCGTACCAAGTATCTTGGCTCACAAGTAAACCGATATTATAAGTCCAGTCACCATGCTCAATAGTATCGTTTATTTCGAAATTGAGGCTGCGCATTTCAGAATCGATACCTGAGACTGTGCTTCCATCTTCGGTTGCCAGACTCATTTGTTGTACATGTGCGCGATAAATGGCATCGGCAGGGTCAAAGCCCTCAGTGTCTGCATCAGCATCGACTAAACCGCCAAGGTAAGAGATGCGTCCCCAGCCATTTGATAATCGGGTAAGTTGCTCTTCACTTTCTTCCCACTTAGCACCAAAGTGAAGCGTGTGGTATGTGTCACCCCAGTCAAATTCATGCTCTAAGCTAATTTCAAACGAATCACGATAGAAGTTAATATTGTCATATTGTGAATAAGCGCCAACTCCACCACCGCCTTTTAACACTCCATCTTCCGTGTAACCGTAGGTATTAATTAATCCGGTAGCTCCAGCATTGTAAATAGCAATTTGTTCTTCAGTGAAGCCTTCTTCAGGATCATAGTCTCTAAGGCTTGGTACCGAGAAGTAACCCATCTGAGTAAGGTTGTTAACATCAAGCTGACTATTTAATGAAGGTACGACACTCAACTCTGTATCTGGTTTCGAACCTGTTTCTAATTCAAACTTACTGTATTGGAATGATAGAGTGGTTGCAGAGCCTAAAATCCAAGAGCCATCTAAAGTAAAAATATCTTGGTCAGCTTTACTACCGACAGATACACTGTCAGTTTCGTAAGCGCCAATTGAATCACCTTTAACTTCTTTGTCGGATGTACGTTGTGAAATATTAATTAAAATATCGTCAGTTGGCGCCCAAGTTAATTTACCAAAGTATTCATCGCGGATACTTTCATATTCTTTAACGCCACCATAGGCAGTATCTTTATTCGAGCGAGTTTCTTCTGGGCGATAATAAGAGGTATAGAAATATAAGGTATCCTCAATAAGTGGGCCGCCTAAGCTTGCTGTTAACCAGCTTTTATCGAGCTCATAGCTTTCTTCACCAACAGGTGTTGCAACAAAGCTTTTTGGTTGTACTTTGTATTCTACATTGCCGTGAAACTCGTCAGTACCTGATTTTGATACGGTGTTAATTGAGAAGCCGCCTGAGCGGTTAAAACCAACCGCTTTTGCACCACCGCGGTCCATAGTAACGTAAGCAACGTCGTGAGTTGATGGCTCTGATGCTAAGTTACCAAACATTGGCATTGAAACATTTACACCGTCAAATCCATAAGAGTTATCAACCCCAGAACCACCCGCTGACGGACCTAAAATTGTATTTGCCGAAAGCTCAACACCCGGTACAAGTTTTAATAGGTCACGATAATCTTGACCAACAGGCACGCTGTTGATTGCTTCTTCACCTAATGAGTTAGTTAGTGCAGACTTACCTTGGCGGAATAATTTACTGCCGGTAACCGTGATGACTTCAACGTTTTCGTTAGCACCACCCATAGTGACGTTTAGGCTCGAAGTTTGTTCAAGTAAAACATCCACAGTCATGGTTTGAGTTACACCGTTTTTATCGGTGAAAGTCAGTTCATAAGTACCCGGTTTTAATTGTGGTAAGTCGTAGCTGCCGTCTTCTCGTGTAACGACAGTACGTGGTTTTGGCATCACATTACTTTTTGCTGTAACGGTGATCCCCGCCAGTGACTGCTGTGCTTCTGGTGATGATACCTTACCTTTGATCCCCCCGGTTAGATTTGCAAAGGCTGGCGCGCTGGCGAGTGCCGCGGCCATAACAGCACCGGTTAAGGCTGTTTTCTTTGCGCGAAGTGCATTGCTAGTCGCTTTTGCTATATAGCTCATTGCGAGTGTGGATGCATGTTGTTTCATTGTTTCCCGTCCTTATATTTATATGCTTTGCTGGACTACTTACCCAATTGAGACTTATGAACTTTAAAATTATGTTGCCCATATATTAAACAGGTGTTATTGAATGTGGTCAAGAATATTTTTTTATTTTAAGGTGTGTTTTTAGGAATAAAATATATAACCGATTTTAGGTAAAGCTTAGCAATAACTAGCCTTAGCGAGTGGCTAATTTAGTGTTAGCAAAACTTTGTAAGAAATTATGACTTTTTGGTCAGTACCTTAGCTAAACGAGTAAATGATTTAGAGGGTAAAAATGTATTGTTAATTACAAATATAAAATAGACACAAAAAAAGCAGCCTAAGCTGCTTTTTAGTATTTAAGTAACTTTAATGAAGAAATTAGTTATTCTTAAATTCGCCAACAACTTCATTAGAATGTTCTAGTAACTTACGGCCTTGACGGCTTGATTGCGTTAGGGCTATAAACAAAATATCAATGACAAAATCTTGTGCCGTTCGCGCTAAAATTGACGATAAACGTACAGACTCACCCTCAGCAACCGAGTAAAGTTTTACATCAGCTGAGTCGGCAACAAGGCTACTGCCAAATTTTGTCACTGAGATCACCGAGCTTGAATTTTTCTTGGCTTGCTTAACAACTTCGGCAATTTCGCGAGTCATACCTGATTCACTAATCGCGATGACCAAATCACCTTTCGAAAAGGTCGCAACATACGCAAGTTGTGCATGCCCATCTGGCTCTGCAATTGCAGGCATACCGAGTTTTTGCAATTTATAAGAAAAATCTTTTGCAACCAGCGCTGAGCCACCTAAACCACAAATCAGAATACGTTTTGCTGATTTTAATAGCTCTACCGCTTTTTCGACGGCAGGCGCTTCGTTGAGGTTTTTTGTTTCGGTTAACACCGCCAATTTACTGCTTAATAGTTTTTCGGCGATTTGCTCTAGCGAGTCATTCAGGGTGATCTTGCCATGTAGCTTAGGTTCGCTCGTTTCATCGTTAAGGGCATCAATTACTGCAAGCTTAAAAGCAGGGAAGCCTTTATAACCTAACTTTTGCGAAAACTTCACCACACTTGATTGGCTTACACCAACCACTTTTGCTAGTTCAACCGATGATAAATTACGAATCGCATTCGCTGAATTTAACGTAAAGTCAGCAAGCTTAGCTTCGCTGCTCGATAGAGATTGGCGTAAGGCTTTAATTTTTACAAAAGTAGACATAGGGCTCACTTTGTTTGCTTAACTTAGTCAAAACGCAAAGCATGGTTCTATTATAAACACAGGGCTTGGGCGCATTGTTTGCTTAACACGACGACTTATTTTTGTTTTAGCAGACCTAAGTTTGGAATATTTTTCTTAATTTAGATGGAATAATATAGTTTTATTCCATAATAGATACAACACTAATTATTGAGAAAGCCCTATTTTTAGTAACTTAGCGATAATGTATGCTTTTTATTCTTTAAATTTGAAATAAAATATTTTACATGTTAAGTGGGTGTTGCTACTGTATTGCTGAGAATCGTCAATGCTTAAATCATCAGGTATGAATCTGTTATGAGTTTTACCCCTTTGAAAACATTACTTAAACAGCTGTGTTATCTCAGTAGTGCGGCATTATTAGTAAGCTGTGCCAGTAATCCATATACCTACACACAATCAGCTAATTACAGCCATCGTGTTAAGTTCTTAGTGATGCATTACACCGCTATTGATTACGAAAAATCAATGCGTGCGCTCGTGGATGAAGGGGGATTGAGTTCACATTATTTATTACCCGAATCAGGCGATCCTAGTTACCCAAAAGATGATTTAGAAATTATTCAGCTAGTTGATGAAAAAGATAGGGCATGGCACGCCGGACGCAGCTTTTGGCAAGGACGAGAAGATTTAAACGATCATTCTATTGGTATTGAAATAGTGAATGTACCAAGCTGTCATATTCCTGAGCAAACAAAGCTTGCAATGGAAAACGACGCCAGCAAGTTATGTATTTTTCCAGACTATGATGCCAAACAAATTGAACTACTAATCAAGCTAAGCAAAGATATTCTTGCTCGTAATCCAGATATCGGCCCAACTCAAGTTATTGGCCATTCTGATATTGCCCCAAGCCGTAAGAACGACCCAGGCCCGCGTTTTCCTTGGTATCAACTGTATAAAGCAGGTATCGGTGCGTGGTATGACAGCAACACCGTTGATAAGTATTGGCAGCTATTTAGTGCATCAAAACCTTCTGTTGAATTAATGCAAAAAGCATTGCGCAGTTACGGCTATGAGGTGATTGCAACGGGTCAGCTTGATTCGCAAACGCTCGATGCCCTAAGTGCTTTTCAAATGCACTTTTTGCCTTGGCATGTCAGTGGCAATAGTGATGCAAGAAGTGCCGCAGTGCTATTTGCGTTATTAGATAAATACTTTCCTAAAAAGCTTGAGCGGTTATTCCAAGAATATCAGCAGCAACAGCAAGCGGTTGAGCCTGCGCCAAAAACATTGGCCAATGCACAAGTTGTAGCGCGTATTCCGGCGCTTGATCCGAGTAGCCGCGCGCTAGTGAACGACCGAGGCACTTTTATAGCCTATAAAGGCCGCGGTGAAATCATCATAGAAAATCAAGATGCAACCAGTGCTGATATTTTCATTAATGGTGAAAAAATTAATATTGCCTCACCATTAACAGCTGAAAAAATATATCAATACAGTTTAGCTAAACGCACCCACGATGGCATTAACACTTATAAGGTAGAGAATGTGTTGCCTGAAGGGGCAAGCTTAACCTTACGTTTTCCTTACCCAACGCTTGATACAAACAACAGTCAAAAGCGTTTTAGTGCCGTTGATGAGTTAATTAATCAAGAGATTAAAGAGGGCTTTCCGGGTGCAGTACTTGCCGTTATTAAAGATGGCAAGTTGATCAAACTAAGCCATTATGGCGCGGCTAAAAAGTACCATACTGATGGCAGTGAGCTTGCAAGCCCACAAGCCATGCAAAACGATACCTTGTTTGATATAGCTTCAAATTCAAAAATGTTTGCCACTAACTTTGCACTGATGAAGCTTGTCAGCGAAGGGAAACTCGACGTAGAAAAGCCACTGTTTTATTACCTACCAGAATTTAGGGGCAGCGGCCGTGAACAGCGCTTAGTAAAAGATTTACTCACCCACAGTGCGGGTTACCCAGCCGTGGTCGATTTTCATCGTAAAGACAATAAATTTGGTGAGCGCTTTTTTTCTCAAAACAGCCTGCGTACTAAAAACCTGTTATTAACAGGCGTGCCTTTTGTGGCTGGTCGTAACGTAAAACACCTATATTCTGATATCGATTATATGTTGCTTGGTGTATTAGTTGAGCGTATCAGCGGTATGGCGCTCGATACCTATGTTGAGAGCCAAGTTTATCAGCCGCTTGGTTTAACACATACGGTTTATAATCCATTGCAAAAAGGCTTTTTAGCTTCACAGATTGCCGCTACTGAGATTAACGGCAACACCCGAGGTGGTCGCATTGAGTTTGAAAACATTCGAACCAATGTACTGCAAGGTGAAGTACATGATGAAAAAGCCTTTTATGCTTTAGGTGGTGTAGCGGGGCATGCGGGGCTATTTAGTACCGCTGGTGACTTGTCCGTACTTATGCAGGTGTTACTCAATGGTGGCGGTTACGACAACAAACAAATTTTTACGCCACAAGTACTTGAACAATTCACAAACTCCCAAGCAAGCGATGAGACCTATGGGTTAGGGTGGCGACGCGCTGGGCATCAAGCGCGCAAATGGCATTTTGGCCCTTATGCTAGCCCGCGGGCTTTTGGTCATACGGGCTGGACAGGCACTGTAACCGTTATTGACCCCGAATACGACCTTGCTATTGTACTACTAACCAATGCGCGTCATACCCCTATTGAAGGCTCGCAAAAAAATTACCAGTTTGTCGGCAAGCGTTTTGAAACAGGTAAGTATGGCTCTATTATCTCACTGATTTATGAGAGTATATTAAATCACTAGTCGAATTAAGTTGAGTTTGGTGGCAAAGCCATTAAGCTTAGCAAGTTTTCGCATAATAAAAATAAAATGTTGTTCTTAATTTAAAAGGGTTTTTATGTCTTGGTATTCAATTTTACCACCCTTGATTGCTATCTTAATTGTGTTTTGGCGCAAAGAAGTGATCATGGCGTTATTGGTCGCGGTTGCGTCGTCTGAGTTTTTACTTGCTCTGAATGGTGAAGGTAATACCTTGTTTTTCACCTTTATCAATACCATAGAGCGAGTCATTGAAGTTGCCAGCTCCCCTGGTAATAGCCGTATCCTTATTTTTAGTGTTCTAATCGGTGCTTTACTTGCCTACATTCGTGAATCTGGCGGTGTGGCTGCGACGGTTAATTTACTGATGAACAAAGGGGTTGCAAAAAGTAAGCGCCAAGTGGGTTACTTAACCATGTTCTCAGGTATTGCGGTGTTCATTGAATCGAATTTAAGTGTATTAACCTCGGGGATTTTATCGCGTGGTTTGTTTGATAAATTTAAAATGAGCCGAGCGCGCCTTGCTTACATTATCGATAGTACTAGTGCACCTGTGTGTATCTTAATCTTGCTAAATGGTTGGGGCGCTTATGTGTTGGGCTTGCTTGGCAACTACGAAATGGAAGAGTCAGCTGTATCGGTATTATGGGGCAGTATTGGTTATAACTTCTATGCCATTATCGCGCTACTTATCGTGTTTTATACGATTACTTTCGACAAGGTACATGGCCCATTAAAGCAAGCAGAAGAAAATTTTGAACAACAAGAAACGGAGCTTGCAGAAGAAGTCAAAGGCTCAAAAGCGCGTTACATGCTTGTGCCACTTATCACTTTAATTGGTAGCATGGTTGGCTTTATGTTCTGGACTGGCGATGGCGATATTGCCAGCGGCAGCGGCTCTAAATCAGTACTGTATGCAACTATTTTAGCTTGTGTTGTGGCTTACTTTTTAATGATTAGCTCGCGTGAATTTACGCATCATAAGCTGGTTGATATTGGCTTTAAAGGAATGGGTGAGTTACTGCCATTAGTGTCTATTGTATTACTTTCACTCACTTTAGGTGCAAGCTTAAAAGACCTAGGTACGGGTGTGTTTGTAGCCGGACTAGTCGGTGATTTCTTACCTATTTACTTGGTTGTGCCAGTGCTGTTTTTAACCGGTGCAGTAATTTCATTTACCACAGGTACCTCGTGGGGCACTTTCGCAATACTTATTCCAATTGGTGTACCGCTCATTCAAGCATTAGGTTTACCACCTTCATTGGTCATTGCTGCTATTTTAGGTGGTGGTGTGTTTGGCGATCACTGCTCGCCAATTTCAGATACCAGCGCAGTATCGGCCATTGCATCAGGCTGTGATTTATTAACGCACGTAAAAACTCAAATGCCATATGCCTTATTCGGCGGTGCGCTAACTTTTATTGCTTACCTAGTGACAAGCATAATTGTTTTATAAGTAATAGCTGAAAGCTTTAAGTTATAAGTAGAAAACCACAGAGGAGTCTGTGGTTTTTTATTGCTTGTAACGTAAGTCGTATGTTCAAGTTTGATAGCCGTCAGCCGTCAGCCGTCAGCCGTCAGCCGTCAGCCGTCAGCCGTCAGCCGTCAGTTTGAAAGCTGATGGCTCGTTGAACCATCGCGCGAAATAAAATTCACGCCTACGGTATTCCTTTACTCTTTCCCCTTGTAACTCGCTAACTCGTTTTAAATCTGATAGCTGACGGCTGAAAGCTGATAGCTCTGAGGTGTTGGGTTTCGCTTCGCTCTATCCAACCTACGATTTAGGTACAACCTTATAAACACCGACACCATCAACACCTAGGTATAAATCACCATTAGGGTGAGTGGCAAGGCTGCGCACGCGACCTACACCTTCAAATACCTTGCTGTGGCCTGTTACTTTGTCACCATCAAGTTTCACCAAAACAAGGTGACCAAACTTCATCGAACCTATGGCAATTTGACCTTGCCACTGCGGGTATTTATCGCTGGTGATAAATTCCATTCCAGAAGGGGCAATTGAAGGCACCCAATACCAATCAGGTTGTTCCATTCCCTCGCGACTGGTTTCGTCAGTAATTTTTGTACCAATGTAGTTGATCCCATAAGTGATCTCAGGCCAACCATAGTTAGCACCTGCTTTAACTATGTTGATTTCATCGCCGCCCCGCGGGCCATGTTCATGACTCCATATAACCCCAGTTTCTGGGTGCATCGCCATACCTTGAGGGTTACGGTGTCCATATGAATAAATACTTTTGTGAGTTGTTTTATGGTTATAAAACGGGTTTGATTTAGGGATAGAGCCATCGCTATTGATACGGTGAATTTTGCCTGCATCATAGTCAAGGCTTTGTGGGTGAACGTCCCTTTTGCCACGGTCGCCAATAGAGAAGTACAAGTAACCTTGTTTATCGAACTCAATACGCGAACCATAGTGTTTTGTTGTTTTAATATTTGGCTCGCCATCAAACAATAATTGCTGATCAATAAGAGCCATATCTTTAAAGCGGGCGCGCATAATCGAGGTGTTATAACCCTCACCATCGCCTTCATAGCCCGAGTACGAAAAGTAAATCCAGCCATTGTCGGCAAAGTTCGGATCAAGCTCTATGTCTAATAAGCCCCCTTGACCTTCATCATGTACTTTAGGTGTGCCTTTAACTATTTGCTCAACGAGTTTGCCATCACGAATTAATCTAAGCTCGCCACGTCTGTCGGTGACGAGTAAGTCACGCTCGTTAAGCCAAGCCATACCCCACGGAATTTGAATTCCTTCACTTACTAATTCTAGCTTGTAGTCATTAGCGCTAGCATCCAGAGGGATCTTTTGCTCCGGCTGAGCACACGCTTGCAAGCTCGACAAGCTAATTGAGGTAATGATTAAACTGTTAAACAAAGACCTTTTCATGGTAACTCCATAATATTTAAACACGATGTTACTAGCCTAGCTGGTTCAGCATTAAATTGTTATTAACATTAGAGCAATGTGCGATTATTGGTAGGAAAAGCGAGGTAAAGAGTGGAGTATTAGCCGTCAGTTTGAAAGCTGATGGCTCGTTGAACCATCGCGCGAAATAAATTTCACGCCTACGGTACTCCTTTACTCTTTCCCTTTGTAACTCGCTAACTTGTTTTAAATCTGCTAGCTTAGCAAGTTCTTATTCTTAAAAGGATTTAACCAGTCGTATGAAGACAGAAAAGTTTTTTAAATGGGTGTGGAATGTTAACGGCCTAATTTTACTTATGGGCTTAATCATTGGAGCAGCAGCAATAGGGTATAACTTTGTTGCTTACTTACTAAAGTCCGATAACCATGTTCAGCAACAAACACTAAACTTAGCTGAAGATGAAAAGCAGCAAGAAAAGTGGAAACTGGGTTACCCGCGTAAGGTCGAGGGGAGTGATTTTTACTTTATCCCGTTGGAATCAGAAAAACTGGATATCGAGGTGAAAGCTGATGTAACAGTTTACAATAATTTTAGCGGTGGTTATAAATACAGACCTACGCGCTCAAAGAACATTTTGTTTCTTAATGACAAAACCAATCACGCCAAGTGGCTATTTAAAACAACGGATCAGTTGATCATAGAGTTTGGTGCTTTAAGCCATTACGAAGAGTTTGATACTCGAGTTTACAATGAGCAAAAAGCCAATGCTCCTAAGGCCGTTTCTTACGAAGTTATCAAAAACGATACCAACAACGACAAACTGCTCGATGGCAAAGATAAGCGCACCTTCGCGCTAAGCAAGATTGATGGCTCAAACTACAGCGAAGTTATTTCAGGTTACAACCGCATTGTAGAGTCTAACCTCAACGCTGAAGGCAATTTATTCGTTGTATTTATTAACAACGATGAAGTTTACTCTATGCTGGTAGACTTAGATACATTTGAAGTGATTAGTAAAAGCATGTTGCCGAAGGTAGGGGAGTGAGATTGATATTAGGGATCAGATGTCAGAAAAATGATCTGGCATCTGAAGACTAACTACGCGGGGTAAACCAGCTGCTACCTAAAAACTTGCGACTTTACTCTTGTAACTCGCTAGGTTGTTTTAAATCTGATAGCTGAAAGCTCTGAGTGTGTTGGTTTTCACTCCGTTCTAACCAACGTCACGTAGGTCGTCATTTATGGCGAAATATGCTTTATCACTCATACGTGGCGGGCTAAAGCCCGACTTACAAGAGTATGGATTGCGGCCACCGCGCGAAATAAATTTCACGCCTACGGTACTCCTTTACTCTTTCCCCTTGTAGCTCGCTAACTTTTTTAAATCTGACTGCTCTGAGTGTGTTGGGTTTCGCTACGCTCTACCCAACCTACGAGCTCGCTAACTCGTACACTTTTTCGCCTCATGGGTCAGTTGTTTGAGTGCGATGATTTGGCCTTGTTTGTTCTGGTCTAGGGCCAGTAGGTCACCTTGGTGAATATGTGTATCTAGGGTGCCGTGTTTTTGTAGTTCTTCAAGGAGTGATTGTTTAATTTGTACGATGACATTTTGCTCGCAGTCGGCGATATACCAGTCGTTATCAACACTGACTAGACGGCCAGTGAAGCTGGTGCGGGCTTGGTGATTGGCTAATGCTTGTTGGTAGTTCGCATCTAGGTTTTGTTTTTGTTGTTTAAGATTACTCACATAGCTGCCTTTGGCGTCGAGTTCGTGTACCTCAAGCCATTGATAATCTGATAAATCCACGGCGTAAACATCGGTTAATTCACGGTTGTTGTATTGCAGCATGACAAAACCAAGAATCGCTAAAGCAGCAAAAACTCCGGTCATTTGCAGGCCTAAAAAGCGCTGTGGTCTTGGCGTTGCTGAGAGTGGTTTTTGCATGTGTGAAAGCTCATCGCTGCTTAAGCTGTGTTCTGCCTTACGTTTTTGAAAATGTGCTTTTAAATCAGTATCGAGTTGCTCGTCGTTACGCTTCATGGAGGCCTCCTAGTTGTTGTTTCAGGTTTTGACGGGCATATCGCAGCCGAGTTTTAATGGTCTCTGGGTTACTTTGTGTGATTGCAACAATGTCTTCGAGACTAAAGCCTTCTTGTTGTAAGGTCAGCGCTTCACGTTGTACAAAGCTAAGCGCCATAAGTGCTTTATCAAAGGCTTCATAGTCGTAGTGATAACTTGCATCCTGAGATTCAGCAAATAGTTGGTTATCTTCTAATTCAACGAACTTTTGCTGCTTACGAAATTCATCAATTAATAAATTACGAGCTAAGCGAAAAAGCCACGCTTTTGGGTTGTTCTGATCATTGTAAAAGTCGCGTTTATCAATAACTTTTAACCAGGTTTGCTGGCATATATCAAGGGCAAGATCTTTATCACTTTGTGTAACTAGATAGTGATAAAGATCGTTCCCGTATTGAGCAACGAGTTGGTTAAGGTAACGGTTGTCGCCCGTTTTAGCATACTGCGCCAAACAATCTGTGTTTGGCTTGTCAAATAACCATGTCTTGATGCTCATTAGCATAGGCAGTTATCCATCTATTTTAAAATCAAGTTGAACGCTTTGGTTTGTTTGCAATTGTGCCACACCTTCAACAACTTTAGGGCGATATTTCCAACGTTTAATGGCGCGAATTGCTTCACGGTCAAATACCCGTTTTGGCTCAGCATCAATAATAACAGGATCAATCACTTCACCAGTCGGTGAAATACTAAAGCTAATTTGCACCCAACCTTCAATGCCGTCGCGAGCTGCTACCGGAGGGTACTTAGGGTTAATACGCACAATTGGCGTTGCATCTCCTGTTGGTTGATTAATAGTTTTGCTCAGTGTGTCGCCAATGTTATCGAATGTCATTGTTGGTGTTAAATCAGCTACCACAACTGTATCGGTCGTATCAATGGTTGGCCGCGGTGGTACTTTTGGTGGCATTTTAGCAACTGGCGGTGGCGGCAGTGTTTGCTTTACTTTTACTTTTGAGTCTTCCGGTACTTCATAAATTTCAACCGTGATGTCTGGGCCTGTTTTTACATCGGCTCTTTGCTCAGCAGAAATTAAGTACTGCATAAATGCAAATGCTGCAAAGGTCATGACACCACCACCAATAATTGCTGCGGTTGTCTTTAAAGCAGCATTGCTGTTATTCAAGCTTGCTGAGTTTAGTGGTAAAGTATGCATAGCCGTTCCTCTTTGGATAATTGCTTTCATAGCTAAAACGGCTGGCAAATAAAAAAGGGGTGAAATTTTTTTCACTTTTTATTTTTCACAAGTTTTTTAGGTTGTTATGAAACTTATTCAAATAGATAAAGCCCGTTACCGTAAACATTTAAACCAAGTAATTATTGCTTGTGTAATTGCTTTAGCCGTTGGCAGTTTAGCCATTTCACAAACATTAATTGCGTTATTTCCTGATCCAAGCGGTAGCCATTTTCATTGGAACCTATTAGGTGTTGTTGTGTGTAGTTTGCTGGTGGGCTTTGTGCTTAATAAGTACCGCAATCATGATTACATGACTGAAATTGTCTATGTGTGGGAGCTTAAAAAAGCGCTGAATAAAATCACCCGTAAAATGCCAAAGTTAAAAGCAGCAGGGCGTGAGGGCAATGCCGATGCTTTATTAGCAATTCAATACAGTTATGCGGGGTCACGTTTGTTATGGCAGCTTGATGACAACACTATTACCATGGATGAGTTGGCAATTAAGCAGGCTGAGCTTGATAGTGTTGCGCAGCAGTACAATTTAACTTTAGATGTTGATAAGTATGACGAAAAGATACTAAATCAATACTAAAAAGTTGTCTTTGTACCTATTTTGCTTTATTTTTTGTTGCGTCAAAATTTTAAAGATTGTGAACAATGAAAAAAATAACACATACAGTTGTCTCGTTGCTGCTACTAGGCCCCACTTTTGCTAGCGCTAATGATATTAGTTTTTCGATTGGTGGTGGCTATCCGTACTTTGTAATACCTGAAGTATCTGTTGCTAGTGCTGACTTAAGTCAGCGTTGGTATGGCAATTATAAGATAGGCCTTGATGATGGTTTTTCTGCGGGTTTTGAGCAAGCTATAAGTGATAATAATAAACATGCAATCGGCTTGCTGGTTGGCGCATTAGGAAACAGAGAAGTAGATACTCAGTGCGATGAATCTCAAAATAGCGATGAACTTACAGCAGCATTTGCCAACGCAATTGGTTGTGCTCTCGCTGAAGCGTTTGATGAAGAAACCACTAATGGTATTGGGCTTAGTTACAGCTATAATTTCAGTGGCTTAAACCAAGACGGTTGGCGATTGAGGTTTGAATTAGGGTACGGTGAAGCCTCAAGCGATGATGATAAACGTGTTGATGGTGGTATCAACTTGAGTTATGAGTTTTAAGCAATTTTTTGAAGCAAATAATAAAGGTGGTTCATTTTAATGAAGAAGATTTTGATTGTTTGCTTAGGCAATATTTGCCGCTCACCCACAGCTGAAGCGGTGCTTCGTAGTCGAGCAAAGTCATTAGGTATTAATGTCAAAGTTGATTCTGCTGGCACCATTGGTTATCACCAAGGTAATCCACCAGATCCTCGCTCAAAAGCAGCAGCCGAAAAGCGCGGCTATAGTTTTAAAGGAATTTATTCGCGACCTGTGACTCAAGCTGATTTTTATGAGTTTGATTTAATCCTCGCAGCCGACAAGCAAAATCTTGCTGATTTAACAGCCCAGTGTCCAGAGCACTTACAATATAAGCTGTCGCTATTTTTAAGTCATGGTGACGCAGGGGAAAACGAGATCCCTGATCCCTACTATGGTGGCGATCAAGGCTTCGAAAAAGTACTCGATTTAATTGAGAACGCAGCAGATAAACTACTTAACAAGATATGATAGGGTCGCACTGCGACCCTGTTATTTAGTTGTTGATTTTAAAATCTAATTGCACCCGAGAAGTCGCAGCAATAGCTTGCCCATTTTCAAACTTAGGGGCATAACGCCACTGTTTTACTGCTTTAACAGCTTCTCTTTCAAATGCAGAGCCACCCTCAGAGCCAACCACAGTAATGTTGTCTACAAAGCCTGACGGGGTTACTTCGAACTCCATTACGACACTGCCATCTTCCATACGTTGAACTTTTGATTTTGGATATTTAGGATGTACGCGATATAACGGCTCTTGTTCTTGGCTTTCTTTCCACGGCACCATTTTCGCAATCGCTAAGCAATGTTTAGTTGCTTCGTCGCTTTTACCTGTTTTTTCGTATAGGTGAACTAGCTTTGAATGGGCGTTTAATTCGGTTTGATGATCAAAGTCTAGCTCTTGATCAAATACGCTTACCACGTGATTTAAACGCTCAATGGCGGTGCTGTATTTACGTTGATTTTCTGCAAATGCGGCAACTAAAAAGTCAGCGCTAATACGATCGACAGCGTTATTGGGTAAATTCTCTTGATAGTAATCATCGGCTTCTTCAAGATATTTCTTTGCTGTGTAATAGCGCTCACCAGTGCCTTTATATGCAAGGATACGAGCGGCGGTCATTTTTGCATCTGCAACAAGCTTGGCGGAGTTTTGTTTTTCAGCAATGGCAATGACATCATCTAAATACGTATCTGCACGCTTAGCTGAAGGTGTTGATTCTGCCATGCCGATTAATGAGTCATACACTTGTACACTGAGTTTACCGTGATTTTGTTCTAGTATTTCGTAGGCTGTACGATATAACTCAAAGCGTTGCTCTTGCTCGCTTTTATCTAGGCTGTTTGCATAGTTAATAGCAAGGTTCGCAGTGTTGTCGGCGCTTTCGCCATAAACTTTTTTGCCTAGTTCAAACGCTTTTTTTGCAAGCTCACTACTGTCTTGCTGATTTTTTACAGCGGCGACATAAGCGCGGTAGGTGTCGTTAAACTCTTGTGTGGTCGTTTCATTTGCCATGCTTTGCTGGCTAAATAAAAGTGCCATGCATAAGGCAAGCGAGCTCTTTTTCATAATATTCCTTATTATTTTGCCCTGAGATAGAGAAGGGAATTAATACTAGTTGATGATAATCATTATCATCATTAGGTGCAAGGTAGCAAGTTACACTCGCTGTGTCACTGTTGAATATTAAGATACATAGTATGTTTTTATTAACAATTTGAACAAGGTCTGACTGTTTATCGAGATTAAACTAATCTATTTTTTCGAATATTTTGAATGTGATTTTTTAAAACGCATTACAATTCAATTAGGTAGCTGTATGACGGCGAGTTTTCATGTGTTTGATGAGCGCCACTAAAGCGAGGCGCAAAGCTCGTATCTTGGGGTGGTTTGAGTGTATAATACTTGAATTGCTGGTAACTGCCTCAATATTAGTTATCACTCGTCGTATGTTGCATCCTTACAACCTCAAGCTGTTGTAATCACATTTGCAGTATCGCATTTATTTTTTAATTTGGATTTGTCGTGGCGCAAGTAAGAGCAAGAGTCCAGCTGAATGTTGGCAAAAACAGTGATATCCCTGCAGAAATCGTATCTTTTAGTGGCTTAAATGATGGCCAAGAACATGTTGCTTTAGTGTTTAATCAAGCAGACACAGAGCAAGATGTTCCTTTAATTCGAATGCATTCAGAGTGTTTAACGGGCGATGTATTTCACTCTTCACGTTGTGATTGTGGTGAGCAATTAAATGAGTGTATCGAGATGATGCACCAGCAGGGTGGTATTTTACTGTATTTACGCCAAGAAGGCCGTGGTATTGGCTTATACAATAAGATTGATGCTTACGTATTACAGTCGCAAGGTATGAATACGTACGAAGCAAATAACCATTTGGGTTTTGCTGATGATTTACGTGATTTTTCAGACGCGGTATTAATGCTCGAAGCATTGAATCAAAAGCATGTTAAGTTAATGACTAACAACCCAAATAAGCTCAAAGCACTGCGTGATGCGGGTATTGAAGTTGATTCAGTGGTTGGCACTCATGCGCACATTAAAGCGGGTGTGGTAGGTAACCGAGCTTACCTTGAAACGAAAATCAAACATGGCTCGCACATGCTTGATATTAAAAAAATTAAAAAGCCTGAGTAAATTTCACAACAGGTGACTATAAACAAGCGGCGCACCCAGTTATACTCGGTGCGTTTTGTCGTTATTGAATGAGAAACTATGTCGATCGAAGTACGTATTTTTAAAGCTGATGCGGGCGTTAAATGGTTTAAAGCTGGGTGGGAAATCTTTAAGCTGCAACCTTTGACTTTTATTTTAATGCATCTGCTAATCGTGATAATTAGCTTTTTGGCATTGCTGCTACCTTTACTGCAAGTTGTTGGTGCATTTGTGACGCCATTTTTGATGGCAGGTTTTTATCAAGCAGTGCTAACAAAGCAGCAAGGCGGGACTATCAGCCAAGCAGATATTTTTAAGCCATTTAGTAATAAAGGAAACCGTATAGGTTTAGTGCGCGTTGCCGTGTATCAGATGGCGGCAGGTATTTTATTAGCCTTACTATCTAATTTCATTTTTGCAGATGCCTACGCAGTTATTTCGAGTCAAACTTTCGACCCACAAAACCAATCACATATAGCAGACTTATTAGCAACCATTTCAATGGGGCAAGTTGCGGTATTTCTATTGGCGATCTGTGTGTATTTAACTGCTTTTGCCTATGCAGTGCCTTTGGTTTATTTTCAAAAGCAAAGCAATATGTTTCAGGTTTTAAAAACCTCATTCATGGTGTTTTACCATAATATGGCGCCACTTGGTGTTTATGGCCTAATTTGCGCTGTTTTAATGGTGATCTGTATTCCTTTATCGTTTATTCCACTATTGGTTTTAATGCCAATTTGTTACATTAGCTTCTTCGTGTCTTTTCAGGCCATTTTTATGCCAGTTGTGCCAAAAGGTGATGACCAAACAAAAGCACCTGAAGCACAGTCACAATCAGGACGCTTTGACGCGTAATGGATGATAAAGAACAAAAGTTAAAGAATTACGTACTTTGGTTATTGTCCCGACAAGATTATTCGCGTCGGGATTTAACGCGAAAGTTACAGCAAAAAGAGGCGACACCTGAGTTTACAGAGCGCTTGTTAGATTGGTGTGAATCACACAACTTTATTAACGAACAGCGCTATTGCGAAGGGTTTGTACGCCGCCATTTAGCTAAGTATCATGGTGTAAAACGCATTCAGAGCGAAGCAATGGCAAAAGGGATAGACCGAGCACTATTAGATAAGACGCTCGAGGAGTTCGAAGTCGATTGGTTCGAACTCGCAAAGGACGCATATTTAAAGAAGTTTTCAAATTCAGGTAAAGAACTCGACCAGAAAGAAAGAGCGAAACGTGTACGCTACTTGATGTATCGAGGCTTTAATTACGAACAAATTGATTTTGCAATGCAAGCACAGCAATAAACGGGTGAGATTTTCACATGCAGCATATGACTACCGCACAGATCAGGCAACAGTTCTTAGACTTTTTTGCCTCTAAACAACACCAAATTGTTCCTTCAAGCTCGCTGATCCCGGGTAACGATGCCACGTTATTATTCAATAACGCCGGTATGGTGCAATTTAAAGATGTATTTTTAGGTGCGGAAAGCCGCCCTTATTCACGTGCAACCAGCTCTCAACGTTGTGTACGCGCAGGTGGTAAACATAACGACCTTGAAAACGTAGGCTACACTGCACGCCACCATACATTCTTTGAAATGCTAGGTAACTTCAGCTTTGGCGATTACTTCAAGCAAGACGCAATCAAATTTGCTTGGGAGTTTTTAACTGACGTTGTAAAACTACCGCAAGAAAAGCTCCTTGTTACTATTTATCACGATGATGAAGAAGCCTTCAACATTTGGCATAAAGAAGTGGGTCTAAGTGAAGACCGTATTATTCGCATTGCAACTAGCGATAACTTCTGGTCAATGGGTGATACAGGTCCTTGTGGTCCATGTTCTGAAATCTTTTACGATCACGGTGAAGAAATTTGGGGTGGTCCTCCAGGTTCACCTGAAGAAGACGGTGACCGTTTCATCGAGATCTGGAACCTAGTATTTATGCAGTATAACCGCCATGCCGACGGTACAATGGAGCCGCTTCCTAAGCAGTCTGTTGATACAGGTATGGGTCTTGAGCGTATTTCTGCAATTTTACAAGGCGTGCACTCAAACTACGAAATCGATTTATTCCAAGCGCTTATTGCAGCAGCGGCTAAAGTAACAAACGCACAAGATTTAGATGATAAATCGTTACGCGTTGTGGCTGACCACATTCGTTCGTGTGCGTTCTTAGTGTCTGATGGCGTTATGCCGTCAAACGAAGGCCGTGGTTATGTATTACGTCGTATCATTCGTCGTGCTGTTCGTCACGGTAACAAGCTAGGCGCAAAAGGTGCTTTCTTCTATAAGCTAGTTGCTGCGCTAATTGAGCAAATGGGTCAAGCGTACCCAGAGCTTGCTAAGCAACAAGAAATTATTGAAAAAGTACTGCGTATTGAAGAAGAGCAGTTTGGTAAAACACTTGAGCGTGGTCTGGCTATTTTAGAAGAAAGCCTAACTGACATCGAAGGTGATGTGATCCCAGGTGACTTAGTATTCAAACTTTACGATACTTATGGTTTCCCAGCAGACTTAACGGCAGACGTTGCGCGTGAGCGTTTCATGACGATTGATGAGCACGGCTTCCAAGAGTGTATGGCTGTTCAGCGTAAGCAAGCACAGCAAGCGGGTAAGTTTGGTGCTGATTACAACCAACAACTTAAGTCTGAAAAACACACAGACTTTAAAGGTTACGATGCAGAACATTACACAGGTACTGTGGTTGAACTTTTCTCTGAAGGTCAATCGGTTTCTGTACTTGAAGATGGTCAAGAAGGTATCGCAATCTTAGACCGTACACCGTTCTACGCTGAATCAGGTGGTCAGGTTGGTGACACGGGTGTTTTAAAAGTCGCTGGTGGTGAGTTTGTAGTGACTAACACCACGAAACTTGGTAATGCATTTGCACACCATGGTCGTGTACAAGGTCGTATTGGTACAAACGATAAAGCAGAGGCAACAATTGATGCAGCACGTCGCGATAGCATCAAGAAAAACCACACTGCAACGCATATCTTGCATGAAACATTACGCCAAATTTTAGGTGAGCACGTAAGTCAAAAAGGCTCACTAGTTGACCCTGAACGTTTACGTTTTGACTTCTCTCACTTTGAAGCGGTAACAAAAGACGAATTACGTCAAATTGAGCGCGCAGTAAACGATGAAATCCGTCGTAACTTTGCGCTTGAAACTGAGCTAATGGCTATCGAAGATGCAAAAGCAAAAGGTGCGATGGCATTATTCGGTGAAAAATACGACGATGAAGTTCGCGTAGTAACCATTGGTGATTACTCAATCGAGCTATGTGGTGGTACTCACGTTAAGCGTGCAGGTGATATCGGTTTATTTAAAATCGTATCAGAAAGCGGTATCGCAGCCGGTATCCGCCGTATTGAAGCGGTAACAGGTGCTGAAGCGGTTGCTTATGTAAGTGAGCAAGAACAACAGTTAAACGATGTTGCAGCACTAGTAAAAGGTGATAGCAGCACAGTACTTGAAAAAGTAACTGCATTACTTGAGAAATCAAAAGGCCTTGAGAAGCAAATTGCACAGCTTAACGACAAGCTAGCAAGTGCGGCTGGTGCATCGTTACTTGACTCTGTTGTTGAAGTGAACGGTATTAAACTACTGGTTGCTGATGTTGCAGGTACTGAGTCTAAAGCACTACGCGGCATGGTTGATGACCTGAAAACGAAGATTGGTTCAGGTGTTATTGCCCTTGGTGTAGCTAATGGCGACAAAGTAAGCCTAATTGCCGGTGTAACTAAAGACTTAACAGGTAAAGTGAAAGCTGGTGAACTTGTAAATCACATGGCTGCACAAGTAGGCGGTAAGGGCGGTGGTCGTCCTGATATGGCGCAAGCAGGTGGTACTCAGCCAGAGAACCTAGCTGCAGCCTTAGAAAGTGTAACGGCATGGTTAACTGAGCGTTCTTAATCACTAGTGGCACTTATCGTCCAAAAATTCGGTGGCACCTCAGTTGGCTCAATAGAGCGAATTGAGGCCGTCGCCGACCTTGTTGTAAAAACCAAACAACAAGGCCATCAAGTTGTGGTGGTGCTCTCGGCGATGTCGGGAGAAACTAACCGTCTAATTGAACTCGCTAAACAAATCGATTCTAGACCCAGTGCTCGTGAGCTTGATGTATTGCTAACCACCGGTGAGCAAGTGTCGGTCTCTTTACTCGCTATGGCTATTATTAAACGTGGTCACTCAGCGGTAAGCTTACTTGCTGATCAGGTCAACATTCGCACCGATAACATGTTTGGTAAAGCACGGATTGAAGAGATTGCGGCGACTCGTCTAAAGCATGAACTTGAACATAACCGGATTGCTATAATAGCGGGCTTTCAGGGCCGCGATATTGAAGGCAATATCACCACGCTTGGTCGCGGTGGTACTGATACCTCTGCGGTTGAGATTGCAGGCGCTATCAGTGCCGATGAATGTCAAATTTACACCGATGTTGATGGGGTATACACCACCGACCCACGTATTGAGCCTAATGCGCGACGTATGAGCCATGTCACCTTCGAAGAAATGCTCGAAATGGCTAGTCTTGGGGCTAAGGTACTGCATATTCGTAGTGTCGAAGCGGCAGGAAAATATAATATACCGCTCAGAGTGTTATCGAGTTTTAACCCGGATCAAGGGACCTTGATCAGTTTTGAGGAGCCGGATGTGCAAGCAAACATTGTGTCGGGTATCGCCTTTAATCGTGACGAAAGCTTGATTTACGTCAATGGCGTACACCAAGGAACGGAAAACCTTGCAAAAATTTTGAAACTTTTTGCAGAATTTGGCATCGAAATAGATATGATTAATCAAGTTAATCATAACTTTGAAAAAATAGACTATGCTTTTACTGTGCACACGAATGATTTTGAGCAAGCCCTTGAAATTTTGACCAGTAACCAAGATGGTATCAGCGCAGAATCTATTAAAGGGATCAGCAATGTTGCCAAGGTGTCTGCAGTAGGTGTAGGGATGAAATCTCACTCTGGTGTGGCAAGTTTATTTTTTAATGCCCTTGCCGATGAAAACATCAAAGTGATGCTTGTATCGACATCAGAAATAAAGATATCAGTTTTAATTGACGAAAAGTATTTAGAACTGGCTGTACGTGCGCTACACAAAGTTTTTTTAACCGAAAATGAATAAGATCTAGAGTTTTTACTTACTTTTAAGTCTAGATTTCATTAGAATGTTTTTGACGCGGAATCTTTTAATTTTTTGGAACATGGGAGCAAGAGAATGCTAATACTAACTCGTAGAGTAGGTGAAACCCTAATGATCGGTGACGAAGTAACAGTTACTGTTCTTGGTGTTAAAGGAAATCAAGTTCGCATTGGTGTAAACGCACCGAAAGATGTATCTGTACATCGTGAAGAAATCTACATGCGAATTCAAGCAGAGAAATCTAACCCAAATCCGGGCAACGTTTAATCAGCGACAGATATTTTAAGAGCCACTCACTGAGTGGCTCTTTTATTTTCGGCCCTAAACCACCTACTTCAGTAGGTGGTTATCATCATTTAGGCTTTGCCTGAAAAAATACTCATGTTAATTCCTTACTTGATTTTTAGCGAAGTCATATAAGGAAAAAACATGAGTAGAT